>JAGHVC010000016.1 GCA_018064505.1 Candidatus Minthosoma caballi
ACTATATATGATGAATTGCAAAAATATTATTAGGACAATGCTTGTGGCCATTGGTGTCATGAGCAGCATTACTGTGAATGCTCAACAAGTGAAGAATGTGATTTTGCTGATTCCTGATGGATGCTCGCTTGCTACTGTGAGCTCTGCAAGATGGTATCAGTGGTATAATAATCCGGATAAAGAATTCCTTTATGTTGACCCTTATTTGAGCGGAACTGTGCGCACAACTTGCTCTAATGCTCCTATTGGCGACTCTGCTCCAACAACTTCATGCTTCATGACTGGATATAACAGTCGTGCCGGATGGGTATCGACCTACCCTATTGCAGATGAGAAGAATGACATCTACCCTATGGATCCTGCCAAGGCGTATCAACCGCTTACAACTGTGCTTGAGGCTGCAAAAATTATGTACGGCAAATCTACGGGACTTGTATGTACTTGCGAATTTCCTCATGCAACTCCAGCAGATTGTTCTTCGCACAGCTACAATCGCGGCAAATACGACTGGATTATCCCTCAGCAAGTTCACAACGGAATTAATGTCATCATTGGTGGAGGAGCTGGTCTTCTGCCAGATGAGAGCGCTCAGTTCCTGAAGGACAAGGGGTATGGGGTGTTCAAGAATGACATAAATGCTATGCGATCGTACGAGGGTGACAATATGTGGGCATTGTATGGAAACTCAGACATGAGCTATGATATTGATCGTGATCCTGCTAAGCAGCCTTCTCTTGCTGAGATGACTAAGATTGCTATTCAGAAGTTGTCACACAACCCTAATGGATTCTTCCTCATGGTTGAAGGCAGTAAGGTTGACTGGGCTGCTCACAACAATGATGTTATCAGCATGGTGACTGATTTCATTGCGTTTGACGAAGCTTGCCATGAGGCTTTTGAATTTGCTAAGAAAGACGGCAACACTGCTGTTATTGTAGTGCCTGACCATGGAAACAGCGGTATCAGCATCGGCCGACGCGACCAAGGTGACTATTCTCAGCGCACTAAGGAGCAGCTCTTTGGTGCTATGAGTAAGTATAAAGCTTCATCAGATGCTATTTCTTGGAGAATAAACAGCGTACCATTTGAGGATGTGCAGAAAGTGTTTAAGGAAATGTGCGGTTTTGAGCTTACTGAGCGCGAACTTGAGGCTTTGAAGAATTGCAAGGAGTATGAGAAAAGCCCTATTCCTAAGGATGAGCGTAAGCCAGTAAGAGGTGCTTTGTATAGCAGTGGATTGAGCCGCATGATAGCTCAATTCATGACTGAGCGCACAGGCATTGCTTTCACAACAAATGGCCATACTGGCGAAGATGTGTTCCTTGCTTCATATCATCCACAGGATCAATTCCGTGCAAAGGGCATGCTTACAAATGTGCAGCTGAACGAGTATTTATGCAATATGATTGGCACTACTCACGCTTCACTTGATAGTTTAACTGCTGCTAACTTTGCTGCTCATACTGAGGTGCTTAAAGAGTTTGATTGCAGTATTACTACAACTAAGCATGAAGGCAAGGATGCTGCTACTCTTACGGTAAAGGCAATGAAAGGAAACAAGGCTGTAAACCTTGTGATGCATGCAGGAAGCAACATCGTAGAAGTGTGCACAAGCAAGGGTAAGCCAATTGCTAATAGCAATGTGGAATTGCCTTCGCCTGTTATATTCGTTGACAAGAACAATACATTCTATCTTAAGCGTGACCTCATCGACTATGTGCTCGGCAAGTGAAAAGAGTTGCTTTAAAGCACATTTTTCAAGCTAAAACGCCCTTTTGTATTACATTTTTATTGAAGATTCATTAAAAAGTGTTACCTTTGTACCCAAATTTGTAGTTTCACTTAACATGAATGTAGCAATAATAAAATATAATGCGGGCAACATCGGATCGGTAGAGAATGCGGTGAGGAGATTGGGCATTGAGCCATTGGTGACTGACTCCCCAGAGTTGATTAAGAATGCCGACCGTGTGATTTTCCCAGGTCAAGGTGAAGCAAAGAGCACCATGGAGTATCTGAAAGCACATAAGCTTGACGAACTCATTAAGAGCTTGACACAGCCAGTTCTGGGCATTTGCATAGGCATGCAGTTGCTTTGCAAGCACTCTGAGGAACAGGACACTGATTGTCTTGGCATCTTTGATGTGGATGTGAAAAGATTCATTCCGCAAGTACATGAGCATAAAGTTCCTCAAATGGGATGGAACACAGTGGAAGACACAAAGTCAGAGCTATTCAAAGGATTTGAAAAGCCTGAGTTTGTGTATTTCATTCATAGCTTCTATGCTCCTCTGTGCAAGGAAACAATTGCAACTACAAACTATATTCAGCCATACTCTTCGGCACTTCATAAGGATAACTTTTTTGCCACTCAGTTCCACCCAGAAAAGAGCGGCTCTGTCGGAGAGAGAATCATTAAGAACTTCATAGATTTGTAAAAATGATAGAAATCATTCCTGCCATAGATATTATTGATGGCAAATGCGTGAGACTTACTCAGGGCGATTACGACCAGAAGAAGGTTTATAATGAGGATCCTGTTGAGGTTGCAAAGATGTTTGAATCTCATGGCATTCGCCGATTGCACACTGTTGACTTGGATGGTGCGCGCTCACAGCATATTGTCAATTATAAAACCATCGAACGCATAGCTGACCACACAAGCCTCGTGATTGACTTTGGAGGTGGCATAAAGACCGATGAAGATATTGACATTGCTTTTGCAAGTGGTGCTACTATGGTGACTATCGGCAGCGTTGCAGTGAAGAAGCCAGAATTGTTTGAGTCATGGCTGATGAAGTACAACGATAACAAGATTATTCTTGGTGCTGATGTGAAGAATGGGCTGATTAGCATTAACGGATGGAAAGAAGAAGGCGATGACCGCTTGATGCCTTTCTTGAAGAAGTACATCAGCAAGGGTGTTGATAATGTGCTTTGCACAGACATAAGCAAGGACGGAATGCTGCAAGGGCCTGCAATACAGATGTACAAAGACATTATGGCAGAGTTCCCTGAATTGCACTTAATCGCCAGTGGCGGCGTAAGCTGTATTGAAGATATCGAAGCGCTTGAGGCTGCTGGTATTCCTGCTGTCGTATTTGGCAAGGCAATTTATGAGGGAAAGATAAACATGAAGGATTTGGAGAAATATGTTGGCTAAAAGAATTATACCTTGTCTTGATATTAAGGACGGACAGACAGTGAAAGGTACCAACTTCGTCAATCTGAGACAAGCTGGCGACCCTATAGAGCTTGGCAAAGCGTATAGCGAAGCAGGAGCTGATGAACTTGTTTACCTTGATATTACGGCAAGTCATGAGGGTAGAAAGACTTTCACAGAGCTGGTTGGTCGCATCGCAAGAGAGATAAACATTCCTTTCACAGTGGGAGGCGGCATCAATGAACTTAAGGATGTTGATCGTTTGCTGAATGCTGGCGCTGACAAAGTGAGCATCAACTCTGCTGCTTTGCGTCGTCCTGAGCTGATTGATGAAATTGTGAAGAATTTCGGAAGCCAGGTGTGCGTTGTTGCTATCGATGCAAAGTGTGATGACATGATTCACCCTGCTGGCCATCCAGATATTGACGGCACATGGACATGCTACATGAACGGAGGTCGTGTTCCAACAGAACGCAACTTGTTTGAATGGGCACAGGAAGTGAATGAGAGAGGTGCTGGAGAGATTTTGTTCACATCGATGAATCATGATGGAGTGAAGAACGGCTATGCAGACTGCGCTCTCAGAAAGCTGTCTGACAATCTCACTATCCCTGTGATTGCTTCGGGTGGAGCTGGATCGAGAGAGCATTTCCGTGACACTTTCATAAATGGCCATAGCGACGCGGCTCTTGCTGCTAGTGTTTTCCATTTCGGAGAGATTCCTATTCCAGAGCTGAAGAAATACTTGATTTCAGAAGGTGTAAATGTGAGAATCTAAAGCCACTTCCCTATCCTTCCTCTGTAGCGAGGTGCTAAAAAGGTGAAAGAGAATGCATTCCGAAAGTTTACATTCATAGCGAAGAGAATTTAAGAATAGATTAAGTTTTGAATTTTTGATTAAGTAATTATAAATATGACTATCGATTTCAACAAGATGGACGGCTTGGTGCCAGCCATTATCCAAGATGCAAAGACATTGAAGGTGCTTATGCTTGGCTTCATGAACGAGGAAGCATACAACAAGACTGTAGAGACAAACAAGGTAACATTCTATAGCCGCACTCGCAACACTCTCTGGACTAAGGGAGAAACAAGCGGCAACTTTCTTAATGTTGTCAGCATTGCTAACGACTGCGACAATGACACACTTCTTATTAAGGTGAATCCTGTTGGACCTGTTTGCCACACAGGTGCTGACACATGCTGGAACGAGGAGAATGAAAACCCAATCATGTTCCTTGTTGAGCTTCAGAGATTCATAGAGAAGCGTCATGAGGAAATGCCTGAGGGTAGCTACACAACTTCTTTGTTCAAGGATGGCTGCCACCGCATGGCTCAGAAGGTAGGTGAGGAAGCACTCGAATCTGTAATTGAGGCTGTTGCTAATAACAACGAAAGACTTGTGTATGAGGCAGCAGACATGCTCTACCACCTCATCGTACTTCTCACTTCAAAGGGTCTTAAGATTGAAGATCTCGCAACAGAACTTGCTGAGCGTCACGACCCTAACTGGCACAAGCATTAATCAACAAAAGAACTAAAACGAAAGGCTTGTAAATGCTTATCGATTATAAGAATATTAATGTCTATCAGGAGGCACAGCTTGTATTGCAAGATGTGAACTTCCAAGTGGACGAGGGTGAGTTCATCTACATCACAGGCAAAGTTGGCTCGGGAAAGAGCTCTTTGCTGAAGACTATCTATGGCGAATTGCCTGTCAAGGAAGGGTCTGCAAATGTGATGGGATTTGACATTCCTACACTGAGAAGGCATCATCTACCAGATCTCCGCAAAAAGTTAGGCATTGTCTTTCAGGATTTCCAGCTTCTCACCGACCGTTCTGTGGAAGAGAATCTCCGATTCGTGCTCAAAGCTACTGGTTGGAAAAAGAAGGTAGATATTGACCAACGCATAGAAGAGGTGCTTGAACTTGTTGGCATGTCAACAAAAGGCTACAAAATGCCTAATGAACTTTCTGGAGGTGAGCAGCAGCGCATAGTGATCGCAAGAGCTATTCTCAATAAGCCAAAGCTCATTCTTGCGGACGAGCCAACAGGCAATCTCGACAATGAAACAGGCAAAGCTATCGCAGAGCTTTTGCAGAAAATTTGCAAAGCTGGAAGCGCAATCGTAATGATCACTCACAACCTTTCCCTGATTGACAACTATCCAGGACGCGAGTTCCGATGCGAAAACCATAAGTTCTTCGAGGTTGTCAACAAAGAAACTGATGCAACAGAAGAGCTTGATTAAACAGAGAGCATTTACACATATTATATGTTACAAGGAATAATAATAAAAACATCATAAAATGAAAGTACTTAAGTTTGGCGGAACTTCCGTAGGCA
>JAGHVC010000164.1 GCA_018064505.1 Candidatus Minthosoma caballi
AAAAAAAATAGGAGAAACTAATAAATTTCTCCTATTTACAAGAATATTGTATAAATTTGAATTACTTCAAAGCAGCTTTTGCCAATGTTGTTGCTTGGTCGTAAGCTTTCTCCCAGTCAGTGTCAAGGCAGAAAGGAGTGAGTGTTGATTTGTCATTTACATAGCAGTTCACCTTGTCCTTATCAGAATCCTTGAAAAGAGGAT
Organism: Candidatus Minthosoma caballi; assembly: GCA_018064505.1. Taxonomy (GTDB): domain Bacteria; phylum Bacteroidota; class Bacteroidia; order Bacteroidales; family Bacteroidaceae; genus Minthosoma; species Minthosoma caballi. The sequence continues at coordinate 205 of JAGHVC010000164.1, forward strand.
TGTACTTGCTTGCATCTGTATAAATCTTGATAATCTCCAGGCGCTTTGCTGGAGAGAGGGTACGAGCCTTTTCAAGGTTTGCCTGAAAATCAGTAACAAATGAAGCGAGGTTTACAGCTTGGCTGTCGTAGAAGAATGAATCTTTCTTCATTCCACGCTTGTTCACCATCATTGTGATGTAGTTGAGAGCTGTCACCTTAAACTGATTGAGGTTAATCTCTTCGTCAGAAGAAGCTGGGTTGTTAACCACTGCTGTTGCACGATCGTAAACAGTCTTGTAGAGGCTCTGTGCATTAATGCTTGTTACTGATGCCATCAGTACGAGCAAAGTGAATAAATACTTCATCATAGAAATTAATGCTAAATATGCTTTTGTTCAATTATTATTATCAATTTGATTGCAAATTTACTCTTTATACTTCAAATAATAAAGAATTAAAGAATGTTTAACACTATAAATGCATGATTTGTATGTTATTCGCCAGCAAACTCACTGATTTCGTAATTGTTCGCTACAGCCAGTCGAGCACAGTTCTGCAACAACTTGCGATTGGAGTTATTCACTTGATTGCTATCTTTTGCTTTGCCGTAAATAGTGAAATCCTCACGCAAATTGCGGCCAAGACAAGGCGCGATTATGCTTTCAAAGAATGTGCATCCTACAAGATAGCGTCCCATGTAAAGATCCATGTGAAGGTCATCACGAGTTAGCTCTTTCTCTGTCTTCAAGGCTTCTACGCTTCGAGCATTCTGTACTGCAGTGCCGCAAGGAATAATAACATCAATGCCGGAAGCTGCTTTCATCTTTTGAACTGAAGTACAGATGCTTTTCCACATCTCTGTTGGGTTCTTGTACTTAGCAATCTTCTTGTTTTTTGAAGAATAAGACCATGTTTCGTTGAATGCAAATGTAGTGCGAGGACTGATGGTTGTTATCTTATAAGCTTGGATAAGCTTAGAAAGATAGGGCTCATAAGTTGAATAATCGCCAGATTCTAGCGAGTATTGCTGAAAAACAACAACATCATAAGGGAATCGACGCATCACATCTCGAATGCTGCATGCATTCTCCAACTTCTTCTCTCCCTGATAGTTATACTGATAGAACTCGTAAACTTTCTTTCCATCTTTATAATAATTGTAGTGCTCTTTCATTGAACAGCCACCCTTATAAAGCACATAGACATTCACATTAGTAATTCCCATTGAGTTAAATATCTCAGGCAATGCAGAACTTGTGTCTATGCTGAACGAGTTTCCAATAAATAGGATGTCGAGCTTTAGAGGCTTGTATGGAAGAGGAGGATTGCACAAGTAGCCAACATTGTTGTTGGAAGCTGATGATTGTGCAAATATTGTGCTTGACAATGTAAACATCGTCATTGCAAAGATTAGCAATAACCTTTTCATACGATTCTTTGTTTATGTATTAATTCTTCAAAGCTTCAAGGAGCATATCCATAGCTTTTGCCGCATCACCAGTTTCCTCAAAGAGATTGACGAATTTCGATCCAATTATTGCGCCAGCAGCATTGCTTTGTGCAGCTTCAAGTGTCTGCTTGTTGCTGATTCCAAATCCAATCATGCGTGGGTGGTTGAGGTTCATGCTATTGATGCGTGAGAAGTATGCTTGCTTTGCATCGTTAAATTCCTTCTGTGCACCTGTGATTGCAGCAGAGCTAACCATGTAGATGAACCCGTCTGTATTGTCATCAATGAAATGAATACGCTCATCACTTGTTTCAGGCGTAATAAGCATGATGATGCGAATATCATACTTGTCTGCAATTGGTTTGTACTCTTCGAGATAATCCTTGAACGGAAGGTCTGGAATAATAACTCCGTCAATGCCTGCTTCAACACATCGTTGGCAGAATGCATCGAAGCCAAACTGCATAATAGGGTTGAGATACCCCATGAGGATGAGAGGAATCTTAACTTCAAAACCTCCTTCTGCAATTGGCTTGCGAATAGCTTCAAGCTGAGAAAAAAGAAGCTTTAGTGACATTCCATTACGAAGAGCTTTTGTTGCAGCGTCTTGAATTACAGGTCCATCTGCCATAGGATCAGAGAAAGGCACGCCAACCTCAATCATGTTCACTCCTTTTTCTTCCAATGTCTTGATTGTCTGCGCTGTTCCATCAAGTGTTGGGTGTCCTGCACAGAAATATATTGATAGAATCTTTTCGCTTTTTTCTGCGAACAATTGATTTATTCTGTTCATTGTTTTACTTTATTTATAAATTGTTTTAATGCTTCAATATTCTTTAATGCTGGTGAAATTTCAAACTTTGAGTTTAGGTCAATGCCTGCGAAAGTAGGATGCTTGAATGCCAAAACGCAATCTTCATCGCCAGGTGCAAGGCCTCCCGTGAGGATGAAAGGCGTTGTTCCATTGTATCGTCTCAATAAGTTCCAATCGAACTTCTGCCCGCTTCCTCCATAGCTACTGCACTTTGTCTCAAAGAGGAAGTAATCAACAATGCCATCATACTTAGATGTGTTGTTGATGTCTTCTTCTGAAGCTATCTGTATCATTTTGATAATTTTAATGTTATCTCCAATGATTGTGCGCAGCTCTTTGATATATTCAGGAGTCTCGTGTCCATGCAGTTGCACAATGCTGAAGCCGAATTCATTGCATTTGTTGGCAATACTGTTCATGTCTTCATTCACGAAAACTCCCACACGCTTGCAGCGCTTTGGCATGTATGATGGCAAGCATTCAACATTGCGTGAGGAAGGAGGAAAGAAAATGAACCCCATCCAATCTACATTGCCGAGCTCATCCACTTTACGGATGTTTTCGGCGTCACGCATACCGCATACTTTTACTATCATTTCTCTACAGCTTGAATAAAATCCTTCAATGATTCTCCAGGGTTAGGTGTCTTCATGAATGTTTCTCCAATGAGGAAACCTCTGAATCCAGCTTCGCGCAACTCTCTCACTGTCTGAGGATTGCTGATGCCACTTTCGCTCACAAGAAGATAATCTTTTGGGAGAAGCTCTGCAAGGCGATATGAATTCTGTACATCAGTGTGGAAAGTTCCAAGATTGCGGTTATTTACCCCAACCATGTCGATGTTAGCACCAACATATTCAAGCTCTGGTTCGCTATGCACTTCAAGCAATGTCTCAAGGGCTAGCTCGTGAGCTTTCTTTGCTAAATTGCGACACTCTTCCTTTGTGAGGTCGGCAGCAATAAGCAATACGGCATTTGCTCCTATCTCTCTAGCTTGATAAAGCTGGTATTCATCCACAATAAAATCCTTGCGAAGAATAGGGCATGAAACCATTGGACGAGCTATGCGAACAAAATCCATGCAGCCACCGAAATATTTCTCGTCTGTAAGGATTGAGATTGCGCTTGCTCCATTATCAGAGTATGATGCTGGAATCACATCAGGCCTGCCTTCTTCTTTAATCCATCCTTTTGAAGGACTTTTGCGCTTGAACTCGGAAATAATGCCAGAAGCTGACGCTGCGAGTGAATCGCGCATAGAGAGTTTAGAGTAGTTGCCATCTGCCATCATTTTCTCCACATTATTATATAATATAGCGGGAGCGATTTCTGCTTTTTGGCGTTCAACCTCAATGCGTTTGTCTGCAACTATTTGTTCAAGTATATCTGCCATAATTATGAATTAACTTCTACGAATTTCTTGAAACAGTTCATAGCCTTTCCACTTTCCAATGATTCACGGGCAATAGCTATCGAATCTTCTACAGAGAGGTTCCTGTCCATGACGCTGATGGCGCATGCGGCATTTGCTAGCACTACATTCTTCTGTGCCTCTGTGCTTGTTCCGTCAAGAACAGTGTCGAATATTTTCATTGCTTCTTCTGCAGTTTCACCGCCATAAATATCGCTCTGTTCTATATAGTTGAAACCTAGATCCTTAGGAGTGAATACTTTCTCAAAATTGTTGGTAGTAATTTTGAAACCAGATGTGAGTGATATTTCGTCATATCCGTCATAGCTTGTCACAACACCAAATGTGTCGCCAATCTTCTGATGGATGTTTGTGTAGAGACGAAGTTGCTCTTGGTTTGCTGTACCATGAAGCGAGTTCTTTGGGTGGCATGGATTGACAAGAGGACCAAGAAGGTTGAAACAGGTTGGCACGCCAAGCGCTTTGCGAGTAGGACCAACGAACTTCATGCCATATGCAAAGAGTGGTGCGTGGAAGTAGCAGATGTTTGATTCTTCAAGGCTCTTCTTCAGGATGTCAATGTCATCTGAGAATTTCACGCCATGACCTTGCAGTACATTGCTTGCGCCACTTACTGATGAACTGCCTCCATTGCCGTGCTTTGTCACCTTGTATCCAGCGCCTGCCACTACGAAAGCAGAACAAGTGGAAATGTTGAATGTGTTCTTGCCATCGCCACCAGTACCTACGATGTCAAGTGTGTTGTACTCGCTGAAGTCCATGTACTTGCCAGTTTCAAGGAGGCCTTGACGGAAACCAAGGAGCTCGTCAACAGTAGCTCCTCGCGTCTGGATTGCCATGAGAAGGGCTGCAATCTGCTGAACATTGTATTGCTCTTGTACTATATTGAGCATGATCTGGTGTGTCTCCTCCTGAGAGAGAGTTTCACCTGCTATGAGTTTTAGAAGATATTGTTTCATTGTTTGTTTGTGCATTATTAGTGTGTTAACCAATTCTTTAATATAGCTTTCCCGTCTTTAGTTAAAACGGATTCTGGGTGATATTGAATGCCGCGTATGTCATATTTCTTGTGACGGAGAGACATTACGAAACCTTCGTCAGAAACGGAAGTCACCTCAAGGCAATCAGGGAATCCGTCATTGTCAACCACCCATGAGTGGTATCGACCAATCTCAATCTTATCGGGTAAACCTTCAAAAATGTAGTCATTCACGGTGATTGTGCTTGGTGTTGCAACGCCATGATACACTTCGCTAAGGTTTGTCAGCTTTCCTCCAAAGCTTTCTCCAATAGCTTGATGACCAAGACAAACTCCGAGTATAGGCTTCTTTCCTGCGTATGACTTAATCACATCAAGCAGTAAACCCGCTTCGCTTGGAATTCCAGGCCCAGGGGAAAGAACAATCTTGTCGAACTCCTCCAGCTGATGCATCTCAAATTGGTCATTGCGATACACCGTAACCTCTGCGCCAAGCTCTTTGATGAGGTGACTCAAGTTGTATGTGAATGAGTCGTAGTTGTCTATAATTACAATTTTCATAATGTTTCAGCTATTGATATTGCTTTGCGAAGTGCGCCAAGCTTGTTATTTACTTCTTGAAGTTCATATTCCACATCACTCTTTGCAACGATGCCGCCACCTGCTTGGAACCAAAGCTCGTTGTTTCTGCTAACGAAAGTGCGAATCGTGATAGCTTGATTCAGGCTCTTGTCAAATCCGATGAAACCAATACAGCCGCCGTATGCACCACGGTTGTGTGGCTCATACTCTGAGATAAGCTGCATGGCACGAACCTTAGGAGCGCCAGAAAGAGTGCCAGCAGGGAATGTGTCGATAAACGCCTTGATAGGATCTGCTCCCTCGTCAAGTTCTCCACTAACACGGCTAACAAGGTGAATGACATGAGAATAGAACTGCATATCTTTATAGAACTCTACATGTACATTATGACAATTGCGAGAGAGGTCGTTACGAGCCAAATCTACAAGCATTACATGCTCAGCATTCTCTTTAGGATCATTCTGTAAGTATATTGCATTTTGACGATCCTGCTCAGCATTGCCTGTGCGCTTTGTAGTTCCAGCAATAGGGTCGATGTATGCTTTGTAAGTGCCATTATCTTCTTTAGTGATGCGGCAGTGAGTTTCAGGAGATGAACCAAAAATGCGGAAACCGCCAAAGTCAAAGTAGAAGAGGTATGGTGAAGGATTGATGCTTCTCAAAGCACGATAGAGTTTGAAATCATCACCTTCATATTTCTGCTTGAATCGTCTTGCAAGCACAATCTGGAAAACATCACCACGCATGCAATGAGCAATGCCTCTGCGAATATTTTCTCTGTGCTCGTCATCAGTAAGGGTGCTCCAGTAATCACCAACTGGATGGAAATCGTAAGTGCGAACAGCCCATGTGGTGATGTCTTTTTCGAGCTGATCAATATCGTCTTGCTCTCCATCTTCGAGCAACTCAATCAGAATCATTTGGTTGCGGAAGTGGTCAAACACAATCACATCTTTGTATAATATGTAAAGGAGATCGGGAGCGTCATTTTCCTTTTGTGTTTCATCCTTAACATTGATGTCTTCAAAGTAGCGAACAGCATTGAAAGAAGTGTAGCCAAAGAGACCGCAGAAGTTGATGTTCTCACCTGTGATGCTGAAAGAGTCAATAAATTCATTGATTGCCTGGGCAGAACCATATTCGCGAGAAATAGGGCGTTCAGTTCTTCTTCCATCTGGATACTTAGCCACAGCCACTCCGTGTTCAATGCCAATACTGCCGATAGGGTGCACTCCGATGAATGAACGAGCGTTGTCGCCTCCATGATAGTCAGAGCACTCCATAAGTGCACTTTGTGGGTATGCATCTCTGACCTTCAGATACACAGACACAGGAGTGTTTAGATCTGCAAGGATGTTTTTTGATGCGGTATGATATTTATAATTCATAATTCTATAGGTTAAAAGTCCATTCTCACTTCGCCTTGATGTGCAAGATATGTGTCGAGGTCTTTATCGCCACGACCAGAAACAGTGAGTACGACAACATCGTCTTTCTTGAATTGTCCGCAAACCTTTGGCAGCAGAGCGAGAGCATGTGCACTCTCAAGTGCAGGGATAATGCCTTCAAGGCGAGTGAGTTCAAATGCTGCATGCAGAGCTTCGTCGTCGTTTGCAGGAAGAACTTGAGCGCGTCCTGTTTCGTGCAAGTTGCAATGGATAGGACCTGTGCCTGGGTAGTCAAGGCCTGCAGAGATTGAGTATGGCTCAATGATTTGTCCGTCATCAGTCTGCATGAGCTTGATGCGACTTCCGTGAAGGATGCCGACAGTGCCAACCTGCATAGAAGCCGCTGTTTCTCCTGTTTCAACACCGAGGCCTCCTGCTTCTCCAAGAATAATTTTCACTCTATCGTCATCAATATAATGGTAGATTGTGCCAGCAGCATTGCTTCCGCCGCCAACGCATGCCATGAGATAGTCAGGGTAGTCGCGGCCGATCTTCTCTTCGAGCTGCCACTTGATTTCCTCGCTTATCACGCTCTGAAGACGAGCAACCATGTCAGGATAAGGGTGAGGACCTACTGTTGAGCCAATAATATAGAATGTGTCTGCTGGGTGACAGCACCAATCGCGGATAGCCTCGTTCGTGGCATCTTTCAGTGTCTTGTTGCCTGATTCAACAGGCACAACAGTAGCACCGAGCATCTTCATTCTTTCTACATTCACATGCTGGCGCTGCACATCGAGTGCTCCTTGATACACAGTGCAAGGCATATTCATCAATGCACAAGCAGTAGCTGTTGCCACGCCATGCTGCCCAGCACCTGTCTCTGCAATAATTCGCTTCTTACCCATCTTTTTAGCAAGAAGGATTTGTCCGAGAGCATTGTTGATTTTGTGAGCGCCCGTATGGTTCAGATCTTCGCGCTTCAAGTACAGCTGGCAACCATACTTCTCGCTCATGCGCTTAGCATAATAGAGTGGGGAAGGACGCCCAACATAGTCCTTAAGCAATGCATAATACTCTTGCTTGAACTCTTCGCTCTCAATGATAGGAAGATAAGCTTTCTTCAAGTCCTCCACTGTCTTGTAGAGGATTTCAGGAATGTAGGCTCCACCAAATTCTCCGTAGTAGCCGTTTTCATCTACTTGATAAGTTTTCATATCTTTTCTTGTATTTATATCTCAAACAAAAAGCCCGTCGTAAGTACGACAGGCTTTATTCCTTATTGTTTATCCTCAACTTTTTGTTGACTCTTTATGGAATATACCATTTGACTTACGATTGTTTAAATCCTAAGTTACGCCAACGCCAATATGTTGATGAATAATTTCTCATTGTTTTTTTATTTGAATGCAAAATAACAACATTCCTTTCAAATAGACAAATATTTAGCCAATTATTTTCTCTTTTAATGTAAAAAATTATCGAACAGCTATCTTTTTGCCTTTTACCACATAGATGCCAGCAGGAAGCTTAGCCACTGCGCTTGCGTTGAGGCCGCTTGCAATCTTTGAGCCAGATACGCTGTAAACATCTGCTTTCTCATTGCTCTTGAGCACTGATTGGATGCTTGTTGTCTCGCCAGAGTTGATGTGGTTTGTTGAAAGAAGCGTAGTGTTGCCGTTTGAGAGCTGGACATAGCAACGAGTTGCATAGAAGCCATTCTCTATATTGTCAACATTTACGAATGATGCTTCGCTATTGTCCTTGGCAAGCACGCCGTAAAGTCCTTTTGCTTCAGTCTTTACCTGAGCACATGCGAAGACAACCTCAATTCCGTTCACATTCTTGAAGCTTACAGATGCCTTGCCTTTCTTGAGAGATGCGTTCTCAATGAGAATTTTCTTTGTTCCGCTCTCTCCTGTATAGTATAATATGTATGGCACATTTGCCTTGATGCCTTCTTCCTTGCAGTCTTGGAAGTTGAGCTTGATCTGTGCATCATCCTCCTCAACGCCTGCGAGTTTCTCGAGCTTGCAGTCTGTGCCAAACACTTCGTCGAGTTGCTGAGCAGACATTGCGAAAGGAAGAGAAATGGTGTTCCATCCATTGAACATGTAACGGCTAACGCTCACAGTTTTTGTCTGTCCATCGTACTTTGTGATGTCAGTACCAGCATAAGTGCTGAGTGAAAGTGTCTGTGCGTTTGCTGTAATCGCGCCAAGCGCCAAAGCTGCAATAAGTAAAACTTTTTTCATAAGCCAGTTGGTATTAATTGTAAGTGATTATATTTCTGATTAGTAATTATTTGATTTCTTTTATAAAACCATTGCGATAAGCATAGAGAAGCTTCTTTAGGTTATCAACCTTTGCGAGAAGAGTTTTGCCCTTGTCGGTGTCTTTTACAAACATTCTCTGGGAATTCATCTCAACAATTTGTGTTGAACTCTTGATGTCGTCGCCCTTGCGGATGGCCTCTTCTGCCGAATGGAAAGGCTGATGCTGAACAAGGTCGAGGCCGCGAGAGTGGAATGTGAGAGTGTAGCCGGCAATGCCTGTCTCTGGCTGATAAGCGCGGCTGAATCCTCCGTCAATCACGAGTAATTTGCCGTTTGCTTTTATAGGTGTTTCTCCTTTGAGCACTTTCACAGGCGTGTGGCCGTTGATGATGTGGCGGTGTTTCCCCTCTACGCAGAAATTGTCAAGAATCATGTCAACCACCTTTTCGTCATTGTTGTGAGTGTAGTAATGTCCCTTTGTCTCAATGTGGGTAGAATGATCCTTTATGAAGTAGCGCTCGAAAGTGGTCATCTTGTCTTTGTCGAAGAGCGGTGAGTTCTTTCCGCACCATAGATACCAGATGTAGTCGCGTGCAAAGTCCTTTCTGTCCTTAGGTGTGTCATCGTTGAATGCCTCGCGAACAAGATGCCCAATCTTCTTCATCAGCGCAATGCCTTTGTATTTCTTTCCTCTGATGTCCACCTCTTTCAGTGTGCCGTCTTCGTTGAGTGGTACTGAAGCATGGTACATGAGGTTGCTGTTGGAGATGGAATACATGCTGCCGTGAGTGAGGAGGCACTGCACATGACGCTGCAATTTGTCGCTAGTGCGGAATGAGTGTTCCAGCTTTGCCATGAGCAATTCCTCTTCTTCTGAAAGCTCGTTTGGAACATGTTTGCTCACTGTAGGAAGGAAAGTGTCTCTCATCTCATACTCATTGCCGTCGATAAAGCAAGTGCCATTGTTGAAATATATGTGCTCAAGCATCTTGCGCCCCTGCATCTCAAATTCAGGTCGACGGTCGATTATCTTTGCTTCCTCCTTGAACTGTATGATTGTGATTGCCTTATGCATCTGAGCAATCAGGCGCTTTGTCTTTTCATCATGCTGATCCTTAGCCATTGAACTTACCCCGAAGAGTTCGCAAGGGTCATCCTTGTATGTCTCCATGGCAAATGTGGCAAGTGGCAAGAGGTTTATGCCATAGCCATCCTCAAGAGTGGCAAGGTTGCCGTAGCGGAGCGATAGACGCAGCACATTGGCTATGCATGCGCGGTTACCTGCCGCAGCGCCAAACCAGTCGATGTCGTGATTGCCCCACACAATGTCGAAGTGATGATAATTGCAGAGTGTGTCCATGATGAGGTGCGCTCCAGGGCCACGGTCGAAAATGTCGCCAAGAAGGTGGAGACGGTCGATGGCTAGTCGCTGGATAAGGTTGCAGATTGCCACAATAAAGTGGTCTGCGCGCTGAGTGTCAATGATTGTCTGCACAATCACATTATAGTATTGGTGCCTTGTGTCGCCCACGCCGCTATGCGACTCATGCAGCAGCTCCTCAATGATGTAGCCGAAGTCGCCAGGCAAGTCTTTGCGTATCTTCGAACGAGTGTATTTTGAGCTCACCTCCCTCAGCACTTTGATAAGCTGGTTGAGAGTGATGATGTAGAAGTCACTTAGGTTTTCTTCCGAAGCCTTTATCAGCTGCAGCTTTGCTTCTGGATAGTAGATAAGAGTGCATAGCTCTTTCTTCTCAGTCTTGCGAAGGGTAGGGCCGAAGATCTCTTCCACCTTTCTCTTCACATAGCCAGATGCATTTCGCAGCACATGGTTGAAAGCCTCGCTCTCGCCGTGTGGGTCGCTGATGAAGTGTTCTGTTGGCTTTGGTAGGTTTAGAATAGCCTCAAGATTGATAATTTCACAGCTTGCTTCAGCAATGTTAGGGTAGCTTTGGGCAAGCAACTGCAAGTATCGGAGGTCATCCTTTATCTCTTCCTCTGATAATATGTTTAGGTTAGTTCCTTCCATGACAATAATTTGTCGCAAAATTACGATTATTTTTTTATTGCAACAAATAATTATCTTAAAACCTTGTTAATGA
>JAGHVC010000032.1 GCA_018064505.1 Candidatus Minthosoma caballi
GTATATAAATGAACAAACTATATTTCAACACAAGGGACGAGCTCACATGCATTGACATCAATCTTGTAGCTGCAGTTCAGGCAGATGGCAATTATTCCAAGGTCATCTATGTTACACAGAAGGAGATTATCCTTACTCATGGCATCTCTAAAGTGGAGGAGGCCCTGAAGCTGTGCAACGATTCTCACAACACATTTGTGCGTTTAGGTCGCAGTGTGGTCATCAACCACGCTTTCTTGCAGAAGATAGATTTGCAGAAATCTGTCTTGGTGCTCGGTGATGGACAGAAGAATGAAATAAAGTTAAGCCTCCCAAAGCAGGTGCTTAAGACCTATCGTGAGGCTGTTATAAAGAAAATAGAAATTCAAGGAAGCAAAAGATATGGCAGAGATAATTAAGCTTGGCAGGGATGGCAATCAGCCATTCGAGATTAAGGCATCGGGAGTTAGCAGTCAGCATGCCATCATAGAAATTGACGATTATGGCAACTGGTGGCTTGAGGATTGCAACTCAAGCAATGGCACTTTCGTTCGTGACAAGGAGGGCAATTTTGTGCGTTGGGGCAGGGAGCGAATTACTCCCCATACCTTCATTTGCCTCGGGCCAGACAACTCCAAGGGCTGTTCCTTCTTTGCCCATCAGGTCGTGGATTATGGCAACTTTGTCGAGGACTTCCGCATTTTGCAGGACAAGGAAGAAGAGTTCGACGGGAAGGTAGATGAACTCAACAAGAAAATCAAGAAGATAAGGATAGCAGGCCCTATCATTGTCCTCGTTGTCGTGTTCGGCATTACCGGCATCCCATTCATCAATGAACTTCTTGGCGATTACGCCATGCAGATTCGCATTGCTGTGTCTTCCCTCTCAGGCATTCTCACAGCACTTTATGATGGATCGGCAAAGACCAAGCAGCTTAAGGCGGAGCGTGAAAAGTGGCATCATTGCCCGAACCCATTATGTTCCAACAAGTTGAAATCAAGTGACATTGAGAACATGCAGTGCCCTAAATGTCATAAACCATAAGCAACACCCCATACTTATTTATGTTACGCAGATTATATTTCTCAATATTATTCTCAATAGTAGCAATAGCAGCTAATGCTCAGAAACTCACCATCGAGTCCTTCACTCTCGATGCCAATGACATCACAGCAAGCTCCCAATTGCGACTTGACGGCAACGGCGACCCATGTGCCCTCATCAAGGTGCAGCTTGCTACACAAGGTGCAAAGTTCAGTGGCAACACCGTGGGCAATGCTCCATACAATAGTGGCGAATATTGGGTGTACATGACCGAAGGATCAAAGAATCTGCAAGTCAGGCATGACAACTACCTGCCTTTGGATGTCAACTTCGCTAACTACGGCATAAATAGCCTGAAAGCCAAGATGACCTATGTCCTCACCCTGCTTCTCCCTTCTAATGTCAGCACACCTGTTGATGCTGGCGGCAACTTCGTTTTGTTCAAGGTGCAGCCTGCGACAGCCAGTGTCTCTATAGACAACCAGCCGCAGCTCATGGAGACAAGCGGAGAATACATGCCAATGCTCCCGTACGGACAGCATAGCTACGAAGTCTCTGCTGGTGGCTATATCAGCCAATCCGGAACCTTCTCTATCACGACCGGCGACACGAAGGAAATCTCCGTGAACCTTGTTTCCGCCCTTGCCACGGTTACTGTTAGCTGCCCAACCTCTGGTGTCAGCATCTATCTTGACAAGAAGCAGGTAGGCACAGCGCCATGGACAGGTGCTGTGAAAGAAGGCATACACCTCATCGAGGCAAAGAAGGATGGCTATCGCAGTCAGCAGAAGACAGTCACTCTCTCCCAGCAGGAGAAGCTTTCAGTATCCTTCGATGATCTCCAAGCCATCGTGGGCAATCTCAGCATAGCTTACCGCCCTTCAGGTTCTGAGATCTATATTGATGGCAAGAAGCAAGGCACAAGTCCTTCTGTCATTAGCAATCTCCTTGTGGGAAACTATACTATAGAGATTAAGAAAAGCGGCTATACATCTGAGACAAAGACCGTCACAATCTCAGAAGGTCAGACAGCCTCCCTGCAGGGTAGCTTGAAGGAAATTGCGTCTGCAACACCTGCACAATCAGCAAATCAAAGCTCATCTTCGTTCAGTGATAAAGCTCAGACATTCACTGTCAAAGGCGTGTCCTTCACAATGATACCAGTAGCAGGCGGCACATTCACAATGGGGGCAACATCAGAACAGGGCAGTGATGCAGAAAGTGATGAGAAGCCAACACACTCTGTCACTTTAAGCAGCTACATGATAGGCGAGACAGAAGTTACCCAAGCCCTTTGGGAAGCGGTCATGGGCAGTAACCCAAGTCGTTTCAAAGGAACCACAAAACCTGTAGAACAAGTTAGTTGGAACGACTGCCAGACCTTCATCGACAAGCTCAACTCCCTCACCGGCAAGCGCTTCCGCCTACCTACCGAGGCTGAGTGGGAGTATGCTGCCCGAGGCGGCAATAAGAGCAAGGGCTACAAGTACAGCGGAAGCAATAATATAGATGATGTGGCTGTTTATACTAAAAATAGTTACGATAAGGGTTCATCAAGTCCAGATTATGGTACCCATGCAGTCAAGACCAAGCGTCCAAACGAGCTTGGTATCTACGACATGAGTGGCAATGTGTGGGAATGGTGCTCTGATTGGAAAGGCAGTTATAGCAGTAGCTCGCAGACGAATCCTACAGGCGCTGCCAGTGGTACTTACCGTGTGCGCCGTGGTGGTAGCTGGTACTTCAGTGCTAGGGGCTGTCGCTCTTCGATCCGTGGCAGCTACGCGCCCGGCTACAGCATCAACGATCTGGGCCTCCGCCTCGTACTCTCCGAGTAACGACCTTGTTCAGAAAATCCTAAGCTAATGAGATTCTCTGAGAATGCTCTCATGAGGGGCGTAACGGAGTCGTCCCGAGAGAGAGTAGAATAAGAGAATCGAAAGAAAAACAAAACTGATGAAAAGAGAATTATCTACATTAATATTACTATTAAGCATAGTATCAGCCTCAGCGCAGAAGCTTACCATCGAGTCCTTTTCTCTCGACGCCAGTGACATCACTGCCAGTTCCCAACAACGGCTTGACGGCAACGGCGATGCTTGTGCCCTTGTCAAGGTGCAGATCGCAGAGCCTGGCGCCACCTTCGATGGCAATATCGTTGGGGATGTGGCATATAAAGTAAACCAATACTGGGTGTACATGACCTCAGGTAGCAAGCGCCTGCAAGTGAACCACCCTCACTACCTGCCTTTGGACATCAGTTTTGCTGATTATGGAATAAATTCGGTCAAAGGCAAGATGACTTATGTGCTCACCTTGGCATTACCTGATAAAATTATTGTAGAACGAACACAGGACCTTGTAATAAAGGTCACTCCTCAGGATGCTAT
>JAGHVC010000194.1 GCA_018064505.1 Candidatus Minthosoma caballi
ACAGCCCGAACAGTCTTAACGCCTATCGGGGAACAGTGTTAAGACGATTCGGGCAACAGTCTTAGTGCGATTCGGGCAACGACTATTTCATGCTTTTCCTATCCTTAGATAGCCAATTAAGGCAATTATCATTTCATTCATGATTCAATGAAATACTTGCCAGTTAAGGAAAAGATGAGTTATTTTATCTCAATCTTTTCTGCTCGACTGATAATGATGCGCTTACGCTTTTTCTTTGGCTGTTGGGGAGATGTCTCTGTTTTTGCAATATTAGCAGATTCTGTGTTTGCTGTTTTTGCTTCGATGGCTACAGGTTGAGGCTGTGCAGCAGGCTTAGTGCCCTCTGCATCATTAGCTGTCTTATTCTTTGCTCTTGCTGCTTTTCTTGCTAATGCCTCTTTATGCATTCGTTCTTGCTCCTGAAGGTTTCTTTTCTTGCGCTCTTCTTTCGCGCGAAGAATCTCCTGTCTCTTAGCTTCTTCTTCCTCTTGTTTCTTGCGTTTCATCTCCAGATATATTTCTTCTGGCTCTTCATAGTCAGATGTACGGCAATCCACAATCTTGTAATCTGCCACAAAGCATTTTTCATATTCTTCAGAAAAGAGCAGAAGAAATTTACCATGACTCTTTGTACCTTTTACAAGATACTCTTTGTTGTTCTTAAGTCTGACTGTGTTTCCACGATGCCAGTTGATGTTGTTAAATTCTTCTTGTGTCATTTTTAAGTTTTATATGAGTTTCTTTGATAGACTGCGTCAAGCTCTAAGAGGTTCTCTGAGTCCTCTGAGAACTCTGTGTTGAAACCTTGAATAATACAGGTTAATACTCGTACAGACGGAAATGCTGAATCTGATAATCACCCACTGGAATGCGAATGTGGCGTCCTTGGTGGGTCTGGTCGCCGCTGAGGTGTCGAAGAATGCGAGTGGTTCCATTTGTGTCGTATTCCACTTGTTCGCATTTTGCAAGTCCAACTTGCGTCTTGATGCTTGATGCTTTGGTGCTGGATTCTTTCTCAAAAGTGACTACGACTCCTGATCCTATCACGATGTAGTCTTCTTTGGCTTGCCGAATGATGATGCATGCTGTCTCTGGCCAAGTGTCGGACTGGGCTCCTGGCTCCCAGCCTAATGAATAGCTGTGCTTGATGTGAAACACTATACCATCGGGCATCTTAAGGTCGGCTTCACGCATCTCGTTGTCAAGAAGAACGGCATCCATGTTTTTTGTGCCTTGATGCTTGAGTATCAATGGCTCAGTTTGTCGCAGCAGATGGTAGGCAGCGGCGAGTGGAGATAGGGAAGTGCCTCCTGAGGAGAATGCATTCAGCTGGTCATCTTTCGAGAGATCAATATTTCGCCAATCATTTTGAGTGCTGCTTCGGTGTAGCGGATAGTCCTCAATGGAGAATGGACAGAACCCCATAGCATCGTGATGACCGAATGCATAGAGGGCACGCATGGCATCTTGATCCTCAAGACGGATTTCGGGAATGAAAAGGGGATTGTTGGCAAGGTGATATTTTGATGTCCAGTCGCGATAGCCTTTATCGTAGAGGTCGAGTCCAAGCACTGCTATGCTTGGTGCTCCGCAATGCCAAATGTCTATGAGATGGGCTAAGGGACCTGCCGACGGATATTCGCCTGGCTTACGATTGCGACTGTTGAGCGCCACATTCACATACATTGGCAAATCATACTCTGCCTTGCCTGCTTTTGCCACTTCCTCCACATACTGTGCGTAGGTCCATGCCTGGAATATCTCTTCTGCATACATGTCGTTGCCAAACATCTCTGCCCAGTTGCCTTGCTCGCTCTTGATGTTCAAGCGTTCGTTGTTGAGTGTTTTCTTATTTGCTATCAAGTAGCTTGTAAGCTGTTTCGGCACCTGACTGAGGTACATCTGAGTGGCATCTTTGCTGTAGTCGCGTGGCTCTTTTATCATGCCAATCTCATTTTCCACTTGCACCATCACCACCGTCTGCTCTTTCTCATCCACCTCGCGTATGTGCTTCATTATCTGTGAGAACACTCGTTTGTCTGCTTCCAACACTTTAACAGAAAGCGAAGATGCTTCTTCCAATGGCGTGCCGTTGCGATCGTGCACTCTTGGGAAGCGCTTCACATCGCGCTTGAACCATTCGGGAGCATAGCAGCTCATGCTGTTTTTCCACGCGCCAAACCACAGCATCACCACCTTGAGATTGTTCTTTCGTGCCTCAATGATGATGTTGTCTAATGTACTGAAATCGTATTTGCCTTCTTCCGGCTCAATCAGTTCCCAAGACACAGGGGCTAATACGGTGTTTAGCCCCAATGCTTTGAGATGAGGGAAGATTCGTTGCACATCCTCAAGTGTGGAAGCGGAGGAATTGCCCAGCTCGCCGCCTATCATCAGCATTGGCTGCCCATTCACAATGATTCTTGCCCAGTCACCATGATTGTCAAGCTTGGGCTGTGCGGATAGATTTATGCTCAAAGATGAAAGGATTATCACCTTGAGGATGTTTAATAATCTTCTTTTCATATAATTAGCGTAATTGTGTTAAACTGTTACATAAGGTTATAACTGATTGTGGACAATAAAGCGAGTGGTTATTGTTGTCATACTAATCTTAATTCTCTATTATTTTGTTACAATAACTTCTTGAAGCGTAATGCTCGGATCGAGCAGATAGATGCGCACCTTCTTTGCTCCTGACTTGTAAATAGTATTTCTTCATGAGAACAAAACTTTACTTACTGCTAATCGCAATGGTTTTACTTACCTCACCCATCTTGCAACTCACATTCACGCTGCCGCTTTCCTTAGTCGCTTGTACAATAAACTGGCAATGACCATTGAAAGCAGGGAAGGTGAACTGTCGGCAATCCTTGTCGGCAGGATGGTCGAGCTGTTTGCACTCAGAATCGCCATTTCCTGCGCCAATAATTCGAG
>JAGHVC010000038.1 GCA_018064505.1 Candidatus Minthosoma caballi
CCACAGCTTGTTGCTTTTGGCTTGCAACCGCCTGTTTCTGACGCTCAGTTTCTTGGCGTTTGCGCTCTGCCTCCTGGCGCTTGCGTTCTGCTTCCTGGCGACGAGCCTCTGCTTCCCATTTTTCCTTTACGAACTTTGGCACCTCACCATACTGTGCAAGAAATGGCCATGTTCTTTCCTCGTATCCATGAGAACGCAGATGAGAACAAGCGCTACTATTCTCTTTCACCGCCAAATCTCCATAAATCCTGAGTGCTTGGGGCGCATTTGCCTTTACTCCCACTCCATTCTCCAAACACCGCGCCAACTCCAATGAACTTGGCACATGATTCTTTGCATGGCCAAATTGATACCACACAACAGCCTGCTCCTCATCTTTGTCTGTTCCTTGTCCTTGTTCATAGCATTTTGCGAGCTGATAGGCACTCTCTAAGTCCTTACCTTCTACCGCCTCTTTTGCTATTCGGATAAACTTATCATACTCATTTTCGGGCTCTTCTGCAGGCGAATAAGCTTCGTTTGAAAATGGGACATTTATCTTCAGCCCCACATAGCATGTTGGATGAGTAGCATTGTATGACTTTAGATTTTCTTCACTAATGCCAAACTTTTCTGCAATAGACTGGTATGTTTCTCCTCGTTTGACCACATGCGTTCTTGTTTGTGCCACAGCAAACGAGGCTAAACAAGAAAACAAAAATACAACAGCTATTGTCTTCATAACAATTAATAAGAAATGATAAGGAATGTTGTTTGACTCCAGAAACGACCAACATCTGTGATAGTCAAAGTGCATGTGTTGTCAGCATTCTTGGCAATCGTATAGCTATCGGCAGGCATTGGAGTTAGCACTTGAGCTTTTTTTGCAGGAATGACAACTGACTTGTATGTGCGCATATCCACTTTGTTGAACTTACTTTCATCCACACCACTTACATTTACTTTTTTCTTAGACAAAAATCCGCCAGACATCAGGCCTTTTGCCTTCAGTTCTTTTGAAGTGCCAATAGCCACATATCCTGTATTGAGCAACTCGTTCTGAGCCACAAGCGCATCTTCCTGCTGCTTAGTTTGCTGTTCAAGATTGGAAATATTTGATTCCATCTTCTGTATGTTGCTTTTCAATTCTGCAATATTAATGTTCTTCGCATCGATTTTCGCTTTCAAATCTCTTATCTCTGCATCCTTTGCATCAAGCTGAGCTTGCATACGAGCCAATGCCTCTTTAAGTTGCTTGGCATGCTCGGAATTATTCTTTTCAAGCAATTTCTGCAACTCTTGTACTTTTGAACGCTGTTTGTCAAGAAGTGCATTTACAGCATCAATTCTGCCTTTAATCTTATCTTTTGTCATAACAACACTTTCTCCAGGTTCAAATATCACATCATTTGAATTGAGCAAACTGTCCACGCTCGTATTATACAACAGCACAAAAGAATTTGCCATATCGAGTTCATCCTGTTGCGATTCTACGACATTACGCAGCGAATCAAGTTCTGCTTGTTCTGCTTTGTTCATACCAAAACATGCTGTTAAAAACAATGGAGCTAACAGCAAATAAAATGCATTCTTAATCTTCATAATATTGTACATGTAAAAAATTAACATAATGTAAATAGCTATGCAAATTTAATAAAAAGTAAAATTAGAAAAAGTGAAAATGAAAAAAAAATAAAGATTTTGTTTGTTTCTGTCATGAAAAACAGAAAGAAGAAGGAAAAACGCACATCAAAAGATTTGTACAAAAGAATACTTGCAAATGTCGAAGAAAAGCAGTTACTTTGCACACTCAAAATTGAAAGTATGATTACAGTAGATAACTTGGCCGTAGAGTTTGGAGGCACAACCTTATTTAAAGACATTTCGTTTCAGATTAACGAGAAAGACAGAATTGCTCTTATGGGCAAGAATGGAGCAGGCAAATCAACTTTGCTGAAAATTCTTGCTGGCGAAAGACAACCAACTCGAGGCACTGTGAGCGCTCCAAAAGATTGCGTGATTGCTTATCTGCCTCAGCATTTGATGACTGAAGACGGACGCACTGTGTTTGATGAAACTGCACAAGCATTTGCGCATCTGAAGGAAACGGAGAAGGAGATTGACGCTATAAACGAAGAACTTGCCACTCGCACTGATTATGAAAGCGATGAATACATGGCTCTCATTGACAAAGTCAGTTCGTTGTCGGAAAAGTTCTACGCAATAGACATGACTCATTTTGAGGAAGATGTGGAGAAAACATTGCTTGGCTTGGGCTTCGAGCGCAACGATTTCGATCGGCCAACGAGCGAGTTCTCTGGCGGATGGAGAATGCGTATCGAACTTGCAAAATTATTGCTGAAAAATCCTGATGTCCTGCTGCTTGACGAGCCTACCAACCATCTTGACATTGAGTCGATTCAGTGGCTTGAGGAGTTCATCACCAGCTCCAGCAAAGCTGTGGTTGTGATTAGCCACGACCGCAAATTCGTGGATAGCATCACCACTCGCACCATTGAGGTGACAATGGGACGCATATATGACTATAAGGCTTCTTATTCTCACTATCTTGAGTTGAGGAAGGAGCGCCGAGAGCAGCAGCAAAAGCAATATGAGGAGCAGCAAAAGATGATTCAGGAAACGAAGGATTTCATCGAGCGATTTAAGGGAACTTACAGCAAGACTTTCCAAGTTCAAAGCCGTGTGAAGATGCTTGAGAAGTTGCAGATTATCGAGGTTGATGAAGAAGACACAAGTGCTTTGCGACTCAAGTTTCCTCCTTCACCTCGTTCAGGGCAGTATCCGGTCATCGCCGATGGCGTTGGAAAGAGTTTCGACAGAGTCATATTCCAAAATGCATCTTTCACAATAGAACGCGGCAAAAAAGTTGCTTTCGTCGGGCGCAACGGCGAGGGCAAATCAACACTTGTGAAGTGCATCATGGGAGAGCTTCAGCACGAAGGAGAGCTTCAGCTTGGCCACAATGTACAAATAGGATACTTCGCTCAGAATCAAGCTTCTCTGCTTGACGGCGAACTGACAGTATTCCAAACAATAGATGATGTTGCGAAAGGAGAAATCAGAAATAAGATTCGCGACTTGCTGGGGGCATTCATGTTTGGAGGCGAAGAAAGCACAAAGAAAGTGAAGGTGCTTTCTGGCGGCGAGCGCACTCGTCTTGCCATTCTTAAACTGCTGCTTGAACCTGTCAACTTGCTCATACTCGACGAACCAACCAATCATTTGGATCTCAAGACAAAAGATGTGCTGAAACAGGCCTTGAAAGACTTCGATGGCACACTCATCGTTGTTAGCCATGACCGAGACTTCCTCGATGGACTTGTTACTAAAGTATATGAGTTTGGCCATCAGCGCGTGAAAGAACACCTTTGCGGCATCTACGAGTTTCTCGAAACGAAGAAGATGGAAAATCTGCAAGAACTTGAGCGCAAGAGTAACTAAAAAAGCGGAGAAAATCACAGAAATCGCAACTATTTTCCCGCATAAGCATAGTTTTTTCTGTTTTCTTTTTCCTCTTTCCACTTTTTTATCTACCTTTGCACTCACAATCAGGCTGCCGAAATGGTGGAATGGTAGACACGAGGGACTTAAAATCCCTTGGGCATTGCGCCCGTGCGGGTTCGAGCCCCGCTTTCGGTACTGAGTAAAAGGCTGATAATCATCGTGGTTATCAGTCTTTTATATTTAGAAATTATTAGATATATAATACACATATTATACATGAAGAAAAGACTCGTATTACTGATGTGTGCCATTTTTGCCGTTTCGGCAGCAATCAACGCACAAAACCCCGAGCAGCAGTTAGCTGACGCTATCGTAAAATATCAGATGAAGTCTGGTGGCTGGCCAAAGAATCAGGATTGGCTAAAAGGGCCTGACATGGAAGTGATGAAGCAATGCCAGAAAACAGGCATCGGCTCCACTATAGACAATGGAGCTACCGTGAATGAACTAAGAGCATTAGCAAAAGGGTGTGATAAGGTGTATGATGTTATAGCCCAAAACATGCCTGGTGTTGACAACAAGCTGCTGATGGCAAGAGTGGAAGTGTACAGAGAATCATTCTATCGTGGCATTGAGTATTTGCTCAAAATGCAATATGAAAATGGAGGCTGGCCACAATTCTACCCAGCTAAGAAGAATAATGACTACTCCTCACAAATCACCTTCAATGACAACGCCATTGTGAATGTGATGAAACTGCTGAAGGAAGTTGGCACTGGCGCTCCTGCTTTCAAGAATATGGAAGTGTCGAAGTCGATGAAAAAAGATTGCATGAAAGCTTTTGACAAAGGAATCCAGTGCATCCTTGATTGTCAAATCAGAGTTGACAGCAACGGAAAAGTGCTTGAATACGGCACAGAAGAATGGAAACAGGGCACACGCACTGTGTGGTGTCAGCAGCATGACAAGAAAACCCTTGCCCCTGTAAAAGGACGCGCTTACGAACTGCCATCTTTCACTGCACAAGGCGAGACTGTCGATATTCTCCTCTTGCTCATGGACATCACTCTGCCTACTCCGGAAGTGAAAGAAGCTATAAACGCCGCTGTTGACTGGCTTGAGGAACACGCAATCAAAGACACAGAGATTGAGCATTTCACCAATGCAGACGGAAAGAAAGACATCAAGCTCGTGAACAAGCCTGGAGCTCCCCTACTCTGGGCGCGATTCTATGACCTTGAAAATGCCGAGCCTATGTATTGCGGCAGAGATGGCATAGCAAAAAAGAATCTCTCAGAGATTGAGTACGAAAGAAGAAATGGTTATCAATGGATTGGTGACGGCCCAAGCAAAGTGATAAAAATGTACCGCTAACACCACATCTTTTCTCAAAAGCCTTGAAAAAGCATTAGCTTTTCACAACAAAAGGAAACAAAAAAAATTAAAGCTGCACAATTGTGCAGCTTTTTTAGTTGCGGGGGCTCGACTCGAACGAACGACCTCCAGGTTATGAGCCTGGCGAGCTACCAACTGCTCCACCCCGCGATGTAATTCAAACGAGCATCTTTATTTCTCATTTGCGAGTGCAAAGTTAGTGCTTTTTCATGAGACAGACAAACTTTTCACATGTTTTTTGAAGAAAAATTGCGAGTTTGCCATTTTTTTACTTACTTTGCATACGAATATTCCCTTAATACACCCCAAAGACACAGATGAAAATAGTCATTTCCAAAATATTCTTTTGTTCTGTTTTTGCAACATTACCTTTATGCTGCAAGGCACAAGGATTGCATTCGTCTGTGAATCCTACTCATGTTGTGGAATGGAAAAACGAAGGTTTGCACTCTTCTATTAACCCTTCTCAATGGGTGGGAGGGCTTACACAAACAACACCTCGAGAGGAAAACAAACCTCTGAAAGAACCAATTATCCCATACAAGAGTGAAGCTGCAATGCTTCAAGCAAAATCCGAGTTGGAGCAGAAAGCGCGCGAAGAAGCTGAAAACGCAAAAAAGAGCGAGTACGGCTCAGGCGAATTATTCGAATCAGGCAAAGCTACTTACTATGCCGCAAGTATGCACGGGCGAAGAACAGCAGATGGCTCTCGCTATGACAAAAATGCTTTCACATGCGCTCACCGCACTCTGCCTTTTGGTACAAAAATCAGGGTCGTCAACAAGAAAAACGGAAAAGAGACCGTCGTAAAAGTAACAGATAGAGGACCTTACGGAAAAGGCAAGGTTATTGACCTTTCAAACAGCGCAGCTGCAGCACTCGACATGGTCAGTGCAGGAATCGTGCCCGTGGATCTATATGTTATTTCGCGCTGATTTCCTCTAAGGCAATAGTTGCCTCTTCCCACTCATCTTCTGCAGCAGCAAGCTGCGCCTTCAATTCTCCGTACTTTGTGAACAGTGATTCGTCAGCAGCTCCTTCTGGAGTTGCTAATTTTGTTTCCACCTCTGAGATCTTTTCCTCTATCTCAAACACCTTATTCTCAGCAGCCTCAACAGCTTTCTCTGCTTTCTTGATAGCTTTGTTTCGTTCCTTTAATTCTGCGTAAGACAAAGTTGATGGCGTAGCCTGAGATGCCGAAGGTGCTGGCTTATTGACTGCATTGTTGTTATCCGAAGGACTTCCTGCAGCACTCATGTTTCTGCCAAGTTCATTAAGGCTTTCAATCTGTTTTTTCTGAAGGAAATCGTAAATGCCGCCAATGTGCTCACGCACCTTACCTCCACCAAATTCATAGACTTTATCAACAAGGCCATCAAGGAAATCGCGATCGTGGCTCACTATAATTGCAGTTCCATCAAAGTCCTTGATCGCTTGCTTGAGCACATCTTTTGACTGCATATCGAGATGGTTTGTCGGCTCATCGAGAATAAGTAAATTTACCGGTTCAAGCAGTAATCTTATCATTGCAAGACGGCTTCGTTCACCACCCGACAATACTTTGACAAACTTATCTGACGCCTCACCGCCAAACATGAATGCACCAAGTATGTCTCGGATTTTCAAACGGATGTCACCTTTTGCCACCCTGTCTATAGTATCAAACACTGTTATTTCGCCATCAAGCAACTGGGCTTGATTCTGTGCAAAATATCCAATCTGCACATTGTGTCCAACCTTCAGATTTCCATCAAAAGGAATCTCGCTCATGATGCATTTCACCAATGTTGACTTTCCTTCACCATTATTGCCAACAAAAGCCACCTTCTCTCCTCTCTTGATTGTTAAGTCCACATTTGAAAAAACAGTGTGGCTGCCATAATTCTTTGCAACAGTGTCACAAATAACAGGATAATCACCGCTTCGCAAACAAGGAGGGAATTTCAAATGCAGATGACTATTGTCAACCTCATCCACCTCAATTGGCACTATCTTTTCCAACTGCTTGATGCGGCTCTGCACCTGGTTCGACTTAGTTGGCTTATACCTAAATCGCTCAATGAAATCCTTCAAATCAGCAATTTCCTTTTGCTGATTCTCGTATGCACGAAGCTGCTGCTCACGGCGTTCGTCACGCAAGAGCACATACTCATCATACTTTACTTTATAGTCATTGATGCGATGACAAGTTATCTCAATAGTTCTATTTGTTACATTATTAATGAATGCACGGTCATGACTAACGAGAATTACTGCATTTGCACGCTGAGCCAGGAACTGCTCTAACCACTGAATTGAGCCAATGTCAAGATGGTTGGTAGGTTCGTCAAGCAAAAGCAAATCAGGCTTCTGCAGCAAGAGCTTTGCAAGTTCAATACGCATTCTCCAACCTCCCGAGAACTCACTCGTTGGACGGTCAAAATCTTCGCGCTGAAAACCAAGGCCTTGCAATGTTCTCTCCAATTCTGCACGATAATTTGCGCCTCCCATCATGGTGAATCGGTCATTCTCATGAGTAAACTTTTCCACCAATGCCATATAATCTTCACTCTCGTAATCCGTGCGTTCGCTCAACTCCTGATTCAACTTATTGAGTCGCTCCTGCATCTCGCTGATGTGAGCAAAAGCAGTCTCCGCCTCTTCCATCACAGTGTGCTCATCGCTCAGCACCATCACCTGAGGAAGATAGCCAATAGTAATATCCTTTTGCTTTGATACTGCCCCGGAAGTTGGCTGCTGCAATCCTGCAATAATCTTCAGCATCGTACTCTTGCCTGCACCATTCTTTCCGACAAGAGCGATTCTGTCTTTTGGATTTACAACAAAGCTAACATCAGTGAAGAGAGGAGTTGCACTAAACTCCACTCCCAAATTATCTATAGAAACCATATTCTCTTAGTAAAAAATAATGGATAAGCACAAACCAGCTTCCCACAATTTGTATTAATCTGCATCTCCCAACACAGGGAACTTATGACGGAAAGCAACAAGGCCTTCCAAATCAAGCTCTGCCGAAACCGCACATTCCTTTCCACGCTCAGATTCAACCACTGTTTTTCCATAAGGGTCAATGAGCATTGTGCCACCGCTATACTGACAAACAGGATCATCACCCACTCTGTTCACGGCAGCTACATAGCACTGATTCTCAATTGCTCGAGCATGAAGCAATGTGTTCCAAGCTTCAATGCGGCTTGTTGGCCAAGATGCAACATAAAGCGCAACATCGTAAGGTGTTTCGCCATTATTTCTCGAAAAGACAGGGAAACGCAAATCATAACAAACTTGCAATAGGAAACGCACTCCTCGGAACTCCACTACAACCTTTTCTTCACCTCGAGTGTAACGATGATGCTCACCTCCGTATGTGAAAAGATGGCGTTTGTCGTAGAAAGACACCTCGCCATTTGGCTTCACGAAATAGAAGCGATTATGGTATGTTTTGTTCTTATTTTCGTCGGACAACTGGGTAGCAACGCTTCCACAAATAGCGGCATCCAGTTCTTTTGCCATCTTTCCCATCCACTCGAGAGAACAACAATCATCTTCAGCAATTTTCTCTGGCTGAGTGGCAAACCCTGTCGAAAACATCTCTGGCAGAACATAAACATCGCTCTTATCCAGGCCTCGAAGAACTTCCTCTGCTTTCTTTTGATTAGCCGCAGGATTTGCCCATACAATATCTTGCTGTAAAAGTGAAATCTTCATTATTCTTCTTCCTTCTTTTTGAATGACAAAACTACTGAACCCGCAACAAGAAGAACCAACAATCCTAAACCACAATAAGCAACAGTTTCTGTTGACTTAACGCTTTGAGGGTCAAACTTAAACACGACCTCATGCTTGCCTGCTGGAACATTGATTGCGCGAAGCACATAGTTCGCTCTGCCAATTTGAGTGTCTTGTCCATCTACAGTAGCTGTCCAACCTGGATAATACACCTCGCTGAACACAACAAGTCCGCCTTGCTGCGACTCAACATTGTATTTTGCTTCATTTGCACCATAAGAAGTAAGCAAAACTTCGCCAGTGCCACCAGCCTTCAGGAAACCGTAATCCTCTTTTGCGACAACAGCTGTATTGCGCAGATTCACCTTGCCGAGAGCATCTATTTCCTCATTTGCATTAGCTGCCCATTCCACATTAGTAGCAAACCAAGCATTTCCAAATGCGGCTTTGTTTTCAAGAGGGATCTTCACCTTGCCATCCTCTCCTCCACCAAGAATGAACCAGCGTGTGTTAAGCATGCTGATTACAGGATAAAGAGAATCCACATTCACACCCTCGTAATTATAAATAGGATGAACAAAATCACCACTCTCAGCCATTGCAATAGTGTCAAGCTCTGCCATGCTCAATCCTTCATACACCTTGCCCATCTCTGGAGCGATGTGTGCCTCAATCAGCTCCTGATAACGACGAAGTTTTGCAGGATGATAACCGCCAATTGAACTGTAGAAAGCAGATGTATTGTTATCATTGAAAGTAGAAACAGTGAAATTGAGCACACGGTAGTCACGCCCCGAGCCGCTCTTTGAAAGGATGTAGTCATCGGCATCTGTCTTTTGGATACGAGCAACACCCTGAGGAGTTACGAACATTGCATCGTTCAGATAACGCTTATTCACCATCCACATATCCACCAAGCAGATTGCCAAAAGCACGATAGAAAGGATTGTTGCCTTTCCCTGTTGCAACTCTCCCTCATTCTTCTTTGCTGCATGAGCAAACCAAGCCATGCAACCACCACCCAGCAGAATTATTATCACACTGCGCCAAACATCAGCAGAAATCATTGCAGAGCGCATTTTCGACAAACTCATGAGAATATTGTTACCAAAACTCTGATCGAAATAGCCCTGAGCCACATACTGTGCAATCGAATTCTTATCATTTGAAGATAGACAGTCACCTGTAAACCATACATAAGAGAAGCACACAACCACAGTGAAAGCAACAGCATAAACAATCTGTTTCATGTTTGGCTTCTCCATCCACAGCTTCAATCCCCAGAGTGCAAGCAAAGGAACTGTGAATTCAACCACCACCAAGATACTTGCAACCGTACGGAACTTTGAATACATCGGAACATGGTCGATGAAGAAATCAGTGAACGGCATGAAGTTCTTACCCCATCCGAGCATAAGAGTAAGCAATGTTGCAGCAAGAAGAGCCCACTTCATTGGGTGCTTGTTCGGAATGACGAGCATTGCCAAAACAAAGAGCATGCACACAAGAGCACCAAGATAAACAGGACCGCTTGTGCCTGGCTGCTCACCCCAGTACTGAGTGAAAGCACCATAGATGCCCATCTGGTCAAGTTGAGCATCAGCCTTAGCCATTGCTGTTTTGTCCATGCTGAGAGGCATGCTGGCACCACCCTTCGCATTAGGAATCAGGAATGTCATAGTCTCATCTATTCCATAACTCCACGCTGTAATGTAGCTACGCTCCAAGCCACTATCTGTCTGATCTTCTGTCTTTCCTTCCTTCACAAGCTCGCTCTTGCCACGCATTGTGTCCTTTGCATACTCGTAAGTGTGATAAAGATTGCTGGCATTCAGAGCCACCGCAATCACTGCAGCTACGACTACTCCTGCTGTAGCCTTGCCAAACTGAGCTATCGTTTTATTCTTAATTGCAATCACAAGATACGCTATGAGCATTGCAATCTCTACGCTCAAGAAGTAGTAAGTCATCTGCACATGATTTGCCTGGATCTGCAAAGCGCCAAACAAAGCAAGCACAGCAGCTCCCTTCAATATCTGGGGCATAGTCTTAGCGCGATAGCACATCACCATACCTGCAATTGTAGGAGGAATATAAGCCAAAGCCATCACTTTCCAGATGTGGCCAGCAGCTATAATAATGAAGAAATAGCTGCTGAATGCCCATACTACTGCACCCAAAGCAGACATCCACTGGCGGAAATCAAATGCACGAAGCAGAATGTAGAATCCCAGCATCGAAGCAAAAATGTACCACACATAGTCTGGGAACCACAGATGATAAGCCTTCTCAACAAAAGTCATTGTTTTTGTTGAATTGTATGATGGAGCAATCTGGTATGTTGGCATACCGCCAAACAAACTTGTCACCCATCGTGGAGTTTCGCCTCCATTTGCATCGCGATACTGATTTATCTCCACATTGATGCCATCGTTGGCACCGCTATCATGACCTTCCAGCCTTCTTCCTTCCAGTGTTGCAGGCATGAAGTAAACGAACGCAATCACTGCGAACAAAGCAATGCACAGCACATCTGGCAGAATTTTCTTAAAATCAAATTTCATATCTTTAATCTTTAACCATTAATCTTTTTTTGCCTTTGCCCATTTAGGCATATTACAAAATAAAGTGCAAAAATAGCACAAACATTTCAAACAAGCGAAAAAACATCGCAAAAAACTTGTCTATATATAAATATGTAACTAAATTTGTCAGTCGAAAAAAGCTAACCCTAACAACAAGAACAACTACTTGATTTCTAATTCATATACAATACCGAAAATGCGACAGAAAAACTATTTCAAAGCAATTGCAGCCATCTGCATGCTCGCCATGCCATTGCAGTCGATGGCAACAAAGTATTTAGGCACAAAGATTATCGACAAAGACCATATCATGGTGCATTTTCGTGATGGAGAAGTGCGTTACCGTGACGACGGAACGGGTCCAAGTGCGTATCTCGGACACTCATTCGCTGCTGGCGATGACACACTGAAGGTGTTCGGCGAGCGTCTTGATGTTAAAGCTGTTACCCAAATTGCTGATTGGACAATCTCATCAGCCGATGACAAATCGTTTGGAAATGTAAAGCCTATTGCTCTGTATCGCAAATCCAAGCCAATGAATACCGACAACACTCTCACGAGCGAGCTCGACCATTGGATTTTCATCAAGTTGCCTTCTTCCATGAAGCAAGGATGCACTTACACCGTAAACATCCCAGAATCCACCAATTCTGACCAGCTTCGCGGTGATGCACTATACGACATTTACAATTCAATGTCAGAGGCTGTGCATGTGAACATTATTGGCTATGCTCCCGAACAGCCTGTGAAAGCAGCCGACCTCTACCTTTGGATGGGAGACGGCGGGCAGCGCGACTACTCTTCTTTCGTGGGCAAGAAGGTGTGGCTCTACAATGTTGTAAGCAAGAAGAAAAAACAAGTTGGCACAGTGTCTTTCTGGAAGTCGCAATCAGAATACAAGAATGAGGCAAACAAGAAAAATGACACTGGCTCTGATGTATGGAACATCGACTTCACTTGTTCTACACCAGGACGCTATCGTCTTGTTGTTGAAGATGTTGGCTGCAGCATGGATTTCGATATCAAGAACGATGTTTACTTTGAACCTTACCGTTATTCTGTGCGTGGTTACTACTACATGAGACTTGGCGAAAAGCCAAATCCTAACATCACGCCAGTGCCTCGCCAGCCGGCATTCATTCCTGAGGTTGACCCTGTTGGTTTTACTGTTTACAAGACAGACCTTCACCCATGGTCGCCAGAGTGGAGAAAGATAGGAGGCGATGTGTGGGATGAACCTCACTTCAAGCCTGCACTCAAGTCTGAGTTCTGGAAGCATCGCTTGCCTGGCAACCCAACCAACACAGAAGTGAAGGGCGGCCATTCGGATGCTTTCGACTGGGATCGCCACCTTGCTCATGTCAGCAACATCTACGATCTCCTTCTTCCTTATTTCCTCACAAACGGCAAAATTAGCGAGGACAATCTTGGTATCACAGAGAGTGGCAACGGTATTCCGGATATCATCGACGAAGCCAGAAACGAGGTTGACTTCTTCCTCAGTATTCGCGATGGAGAAGCTTATAGTCAAGGCGTTACAAACCCTTCACAAGAGTGGACAATCATGTTCCAAGCTGGTTGCACGACAATGGCAGCATGGGCAAATGCTGCCAACTGCGCTATGCTTGCCGATTGTTTCCGCATTGCTGGCAACAAGGAGCTTGAAGAGTATTATACAAAGGAGGCAATCACTGCGTTCAATTTCGCCGGGCGCCAAGAGAATCATCAACTTGACGACACTCAGCACATTGGCGATGGTCCTATGAAGGGACGCGATTTCCGTCAGATGGCAGCAGCATTCCTTTACAATGTGACTGGCGATCGCAAGTGGGAAGATATTATGGCTGAGGGCAGCATCGTGAAGAACGCACAATCAAGAATTTGGAACACACGCGAAGGCTATCAGATTTGGGGCACTGCCGCTTATCTCAATTGCCCTCGTGAGCGTCATTACCCAGATCTCTATGCAAACATGAAGGCAAGCGTAAACTATGAGGCAGACCTTATTCATGTAAAGCCTAGCGCCCTCCGCCCTTCACGACGCACCACAAACGATGCTCGCTGGCAGACATCTGAGAATCTCCAGCTCGTCATGCTAGCTCACTTTGTATCAACAGACAAAGCCCGTCGCCAAGCACTTGAAAAGGCACTCTACATCGATGCCGATTGGTGCTTAGGCCGCAACCCATCCAACACCGTTGAGATGACAGGACTTGGCGAGCGCCACATTACCGACTGCTACACCACTGGTCGCAACGATGGCACACCTGAATCGCACCCAGGACAGACACCATTCAATGGTACCGAGACATGGTCAGCTGGCAATGGTGGCGACGCACGCATCCTCCTCGGTCGCTGCTACCCAGATTGGAACACTGGCGGCTGGCCAAGCCAAGAGTCATTCTTCAACCAGCGCTACATGTGGGTGAATGGCGAGTTCACGCCACGCGAAACTATGCGTGGCAAGATGGCATTGCTCGGTTACCTCTATGGCATTCGAAAGTAAATAAAAAGCAACAAAACGCCCTGCATATTGCAAATAAGGATTAACGGCGAAAGCTGTTTTTGATGTGTTTCAAAATAGACGAATTGTTACTGAATATTGTTCGATTTGTAATGTAAATCCGAATGAATTGGCGTGATTTTTGGTGTTTTTACTCTTTTTCCGTAACTTTGCATGTCATTTTGGACACTTTTGTTTGTCGCGAAGTGATGAATAGAACGAAAAAGATACACATTATTATATTATGGCAGAAAGAAAAGTCAGGGTGCGTTTCGCCCCAAGTCCTACAGGACCTCTTCATATAGGCGGTGTTCGCACCGCTCTCTACAACTACCTTTTCGCTAAGCAGCACGGAGGCGATCTTATCTTCCGTATTGAGGATACCGATTCAAGCCGTTTTGTGCCAGGAGCAGAGGATTACATTATTGAATCATTCAACTGGCTCGGCATAAAGTTTGATGAAGGAGTGAGCTTCGGTGGTGAGCATGGTCCTTACCGTCAGAGCGAGCGTCGCGACATCTATAAGAAATATGTGAAAGTGCTTCTCGATGCAGACAAGGCTTACATCGCTTTCGACACTCCTGAGGAACTGAACGCTAAGCGTGCTGAGATTGAGAACTTCCAGTATGATGCTTCTACTCGTGGCATGATGCGCAACTCACTCACACTTAGCAAAGAAGAGGTTGACAACCTGATTGCTGCAGGTGAGCAATATGTAGTTCGATTCAAGATTGAGCCTGGACGCGATGTCCTTGTTGACGACCTCATTCGCGGAGAAGTGGTTATCAACTCAAGCATTCTCGACGATAAGGTGCTCTACAAGAGTGCAGACGAACTTCCAACATACCATCTCGCAAACATCGTGGATGACCACCTCATGGAGGTCACTCATGTGATTCGTGGTGAGGAATGGTTGCCTTCTGCCCCACTCCATGTTCTTCTTTATGAAGCATTTGGCTGGGCAGACACAATGCCTCACTTCGCTCACTTGCCACTTCTCTTGAAACCAATTGGCAATGGAAAGCTTTCAAAGCGCGACGGCGACAAGCTTGGTTTCCCTGTGTTCCCACTCGAATGGCACGATCCTAAGAGTGGCGAAATTTCTTCAGGCTATCGTGAGAAGGGCTACCTTCCTGGTGCTGTCGTGAACTTCCTTGCCTTGCTCGGATGGAATCCAGGCAACGACCAAGAACTCATGTCGCTCGATGACATGGTGAAGCTCTTCGACCTCAGCAAATGCTCAAAGAACGGAGCCAAGTTCGACTATGTGAAGGCCGCTTGGTTCAATCATCAGTATCTTATCCAACAGTCAGATGCTGCATGGGTGCCAGCATTCGACAAGGTGCTCAAAGATAATGGCATCGAAGCTACTGCAGAACAGGAAGCTGAGGTTGTTCGCATGATGAAGCTCAAAGTGATTGAATACACTGACGGTCAGGGCAATAAGAAAAAGCGCAACATATCATTTGCAAGCGATCTCTGGCCACTCACAAAGTTCTTCTTCGTGGCTCCAACAGAGTTCGACAAGGAAGACAAGTTCATCAAGAAGAACTGGGCAAGCCCAGGTGCAGGACGAACTGTTCATGCAGACGGAACAGACCCTGGCACAGCAGAGGAGATGAATCAGATGCTTGCCGTAATTGAGACAATCAATGACTTCAGCGTTGAAGGCCAGAAGGCTGTCATTGACCCTTGGGTGGAGCAAACAGGCGCACGCCCTTGGAATGCTTGGCGCGTCTGCCTCGTTGGTGCAGGTCAAGGCCCAGACATGTATGAGCTTGCTGCATTCCTTGGAAAGGACGAGGTAATTAAGAGAATGAAATTTGCTATCGAAAAATTAAGTGAATAGTGAAGTGATCCTTTCACTACTCTAATATGTACAGTATAGGTTTATACATTTATGCTATTGGCGCACTGATTGCAGGCATCTTCAACAAGAAGATTCGCAAGATTGTGGCAGGCATACCAGCAACATACAAGATACTCAAAGAGCATATAAAGCCAGAAGATCGCGTTGTGTGGTTTCATGCAGCTTCGCTCGGAGAGTTTGAGCAAGGACGGCCTCTCATGGAGCGCCTTCGCAAGACTCATCCCGAATACAAGATTCTGCTCACCTTCTTTTCTCCTTCCGGCTATGAGGTGAGGAAGAATTACGAGGGGGCTGATGTGATTTGCTACATGCCTTTCGACACACCAGGCAATGTGAAGTCATTCCTTCGATTAGCTCACCCAGAGATTGCCATCTTCATCAAATATGAGTTTTGGACAAATTACCTCACTGCGATGAAGAAAAAAGGCATTAAGGTGTATTCTGTCAGCAGTATTTTCCGCCCTGACCAGCACTTCTTCAAATGGCCTTACCCTCTCAAGCCACTCAAGTGCTTCAACCATTTGTTCGTACAAAACGAAGTGAGCAAAGAACTTCTCAGCAAACATGGAATAACAAATGCGACAGTCACAGGCGACACACGCTTCGACCGTGTGCTTGACATTCGCAATGCTGCAGCCGACCTTCCAATTGTGGAGCAATTCGTTGCTGATAGCCCTTGCTTCATTTCCGGTTCTTCATGGGGACCTGACGAAGCCATTTACATTCCATACTTTGCAAATCACAAAGACTGGAAACTCATCATCGCTCCTCATGTCATCAGCGACAGCCATTTGAACGAAATCGAAGCTTTGCTTTCCGATCGAAAGGTTGTAAGATACACTGACGCAGAAAAGAACCCAGATATTGTGAATGATGCAGAGGTTATGATTATCAATTGCTTCGGAAAACTTTCAAGCATATACCGCTACGGAAAAGTTGCACTCATCGGAGGCGGATTCGGAGTAGGCATTCACAATGTGCCAGAAGCTGCCGTGTACGGAATTCCAACGATATTCGGCCCTAACAACAAGAAGTTCCAGGAGGCGCAGGCATTGCTCAAGTGCGGAGGTTCATTCGAATACACCGACACAGATAGCTTTGCTGCAATCATGGATAAGTTCATTGCTGAACCACAAGCAATGCAAGAAGCTGGAGACAAAGCAGGCGCTTACATCAAAGGCAATGCAGGCGCAGCAGATAAATGCTTTAGCGAGATTTTTGCCGACTAATACGCTCTGGATGCTTTGAGCAGTATTCCATGATACGATTATAAAAATCCTTGTCACGGCTCTTGTTCATATCCCCTTTGAAAGTCATACATTCCAAAATACTACGCCCAAGGTCAACCACCTTGGGCTTTTTATTTGCCCTTTTCACAACGAGGAGAGAATCATAAAGCGAATGAGAAGGAGCATCGTAAGCGGCATAAGAAAGAGTGTCGCCATGAGTGCGCACCATCTGATAATAGCGACTTGAAATGCCATACTTGTCGTAACGATCATCAAATTCAATACGATATTTTTTTGGCGAGCAATGACTTACCACATACACTGGAGCCGTTTTCTCGTCCTCCTCAGCTGTCATTCTTGCGTAAGCATGCTCATGGCCTTGAAGCACTAAATCTACATTGTTGTCTCGCAGAAGATCGTCAAACACACTGCGCTGCATAAGATTGTTCATCGAGCCACAAATGCTGTACAAAGGATGGTGAAGCAACACAATCTTCCATTTAGCCTTGCTTTCTGCCAGTCTCTCAGAAAACCACACACGCTGCATCCACAATCCCTTTGGAGATGCATTAGAATCAAGCAAAAAGAACTGAGCATTTGCAATGGAGAATGTATTTACAAGGCTTTCATCCAAATGAGAATCAAGAAAATAAGAGAACACCAACGAGAATCGGCGTTCGGTGCTATCAGGCAAAGTCTTCATATAATCATGATTGCCAGCAATGCACATCACAGGCATCGACTGCCTCACAGAATCAAGGTCATCAAACGCCTCTTGCCACCACACATCTGCCGGGCGCTCTACCAAGTCGCCTCCACACATCAGCAACTGAGCATCCCGATTCCTGCTCAGCGCCTGACGCAAATATGCATTCGCCCTGCCGCCGATAGTGTCTTGCACATCACCCAAATACATGAACGAAAGCTCCTCGCCCTCCTTCATTGTCGAGAACTCATGCCAAGGAGAAAACTTCCCATCAGTAGCCACTCGGTATTGATAAGTTCTCCCATGTTCAAGGTTTCTGAGCTTTGCATAATAATAAGCAGCCTTTCCACTGCGAGAAACATACACCTCACCCACAGCCTCAACACGCAAAGCCACACTATCCTCGTCCTGTTTCAGTTCCAGCCAAGCCTCACGCACCTCATCTCCGCATTGCCAGCTCACATTGCGCGACAACTCTGTGCTATCGCCCAAAGTCAGCATTATGCGGCAAGGATTACCTGTTGCAGCATAAGGCGGTTCGTCAGGAATGCCAAACCACACATTCCAGCGCACAGCCACCAAACACGCCAAGGCAACCGCCACAGCACCAACTATAATCAGAGACGCTTTTTTCTTTTTGTTTAGCAGTTTCATTTATAAATAATGTGGGAAAGCAAGCCACAAATTCTTTGTAATATGATGCAAAGGTAAGCAGATTTGTCATAAAAACACACCTCTGCAGAAAGAATTTCATGCATAATTGACACATTATTACACATTTGTAGTAACTTTGCAACGAATAAACAACCTCAACAGAACAATCTATGAAATATCTGAACAATTATATCTCACTGCTCAGGAACACCCTGGTCGTGTATTTGCTCTATTCTGTAACAAGGCTTGTATTCCTTCTCACAAACTGGAATCTCTTCAGCGAAACTATGGATTGGAACCATGCGCTGAGCCTTTTCGGAGCAGGGCTCAAGTTCGACACAACAGCAATCATCTATTCCAATGCGCTCTTTGTGTTGATGTTCATGATACCTTTCCACTTCAAGGAAAACAAGAAGTACTACCTTGCTGTCCGATGGATTTACACCATCGTGAACAGCATCTGCCTATACACCAACCTCATAGATTGTGTTTATTTCCAATACACAGGCAAGCGCACAACATGCTCGGTCATAAACGAATTCGGCAACGAAGGAGCTGGCAACATGGCTAAGATATTCGGTGAACAAATTCTCGCCAACTGGTATCTTTTCCTCATTGCAATTGCCATCACTTGGGTGCTTTGGAAACTCTTCCGTGCTGGCGGATTCAAGCATCGAGAGAGTTTATGGCGACGAGAGCGCGATTACAATCTCCTGCCTTACTATGTCATCAACACCCTTCTTCTTGCCATCACTCTCCCTCTCTGCCTGGGAGGTGCACGAGGAGGATTCACCACTGCAGTACGCCCAATCACCATCAGCAATGCTAACCAATATGCAAGCACTCCGAGCGAAGCTGGATTAGTACTCAACACGCCATTCTCGCTCATGCGCACCATTGGTAAAAAGCCGTTGGTCACCCCAGACTACATGCCTGAGAAAGAAGCAGAAGCACTCTTTTCTCCAATACACGAACCTGCTGATTCCGTAGCATTTAAGCCAATGAATGTGGTGGTGCTCATCATGGAAAGCTTCGGCATGCAGCATGTTGGCTTCTACAACGGAGGCGACGGTCGCACCCCATTCCTCGACTCGCTCATCAGCACTTCTGCAATGACATTCCGTCATTCGTTTGCCAACGGACGCAAGAGCATCGAGGGCATGCCATCCGTGCTTTCTTCACTTCCGAACTATGTGGAGCCGTTTTTCCTCACCCCCGCTTCCCTCAACGATTTGTCGGGATTAGCCCGCGAACTGAGCGAGAACAAAGGCTACACTTCAGCCTTCTTCCACGGAGCAGAAAACGGCTCAATGGGCTTTGAGGCATTTGCAAAATCTACTGGCTTTCAGAAATATTACGGTCGCACAGAATACAACCAAGACCCTAACTACAATGGTGATGGTGACTACGACGGCACATGGGCTATATGGGATGAGGAGTTCATGCAGTTCTACGCCGACCGAATGTCGGAAATGAAAGAGCCATTCGTCACTTCTGTCTTCACTGCTACAAGCCACACTCCTTTTGCTCTGCCAGAGAGGTACAAAGGCATGTATGATGCTGGCAACGATCCAATGGAGCCATGCATCGAGTACAGCGACAATGCTCTCCGTCAGTTCTTCAACAAAGCAAAAAAGCAGAAGTGGTTCAGCAACACGCTTTTCGTCATCACTGCCGACCACACCAGCCATCACTACAAACCATTCTACAAGACAGAGTTTGGACACTACTATGTGCCAATCGTGTTCTATGCCCCAAATGACACAACCCTTCATGGCTACGACACCCATCAGATTGTAGAACAGATAGATATCATGCCATCCGTTCTCTCCTACATCGGATACGACAAGCCATACATCGGTTTTGGCCGCAATGTGCTCAACTGCGACTCCATCTCTCGCGAGCAAGGCATTGCCCTCCATTGGGTGCCAGGCATGAATGGCTACGAATATGTGGAAGGAGATTATGTGCTTGAGTTCGACGGGGAAAAAGTAACCCAAGCCTACAAGTTCCGCACCGATAGCACGCTTAGCCACAACATCCTTAGCTCAATGCCAAAGGACAAGCTCAGCAAAATGGAGAAAAAGATGAAAGCATTCATTCAGCAATATATGGGCAGAATGAATGAAAACAAGCTTATGATTAAGAAATAATGGTTATAGGTTAATCCTTATACCACTCTGCATACATAATATAATGCTGAGCAATGCCAATATTTAGCTCTTTGGCTTGTTCTGGATCCACCTTCTTGATGAACTTTGCAGGCACACCGCCCCAAAGCTCGCCATCACCTATCTGAGTGTTTTTCAGCACGAGAGCGCCAGCCGCAATAATTGCGCCTTCGCCAATCACAGCGTCGTCAAGCACCGTTGCACCCATGCCTATCAGCGCGCCGCTCTTCACCTTGCATCCATGCAGCGTCACATTGTGACCAATTGTCACATCGTCGCCAATCTCAATCGCCGCCTTCTTATACAAGGTGTGCAAGCATGAACCGTCCTGAATATTTACGCGATTGCCAATCTTGATGTAGTTCACATCGCCACGCACCACAGCGTTGAACCACACTGTGCACTGGTCGCCCATAGTCACATCACCCACAATCGTTGCATTCTCACTGAAATAGCAGCCCTCGCCCCACTTTGGAGTCAAG
The DNA here is from genome assembly GCA_018064505.1 of Candidatus Minthosoma caballi. Lineage (GTDB taxonomy): Bacteria > Bacteroidota > Bacteroidia > Bacteroidales > Bacteroidaceae > Minthosoma > Minthosoma caballi. The sequence goes on from JAGHVC010000038.1 coordinate 20,769, forward strand.
CCACAAACTGTCTTTATTAAAGCCATTTTCTTTATTGTTACATAATTAAGTAGGTGTTCATAATTATTTTT
>JAGHVC010000170.1 GCA_018064505.1 Candidatus Minthosoma caballi
GAAGACAGCTATGTGTATGTATGTGCATACGGAAATAGCGGATACGATTTTGTGGGATGGTTTGAGCAGGGCAAGCTTGTAAGCAAGGAACCCGCTTTCAACTACTTGATGGGAATGGATAATGTTACTCTCACTGCTCAGTATCAGTACAATCCTGTTGATCCCGATGAGCCAACAGGCGGTGCTCAAGAAGATGTGGATGTTGCTAAAATAGGTGACATCAGCAGTGATGGCTCTGTGGATGTGGGTGACAAAGTCATGCTTGTCAATTACTTCATCAATGGCAAAACATCTGAACTGAATGCTAATGTGGCTGATGTGAACAAAGATGGCTCCATCGACATTGGCGATGCTGTGGAAATAATAAATATTTACATAAATAAGAAATAAAATTCGATTATGAAAAAGTACATTAAACCAGAATGTGAAGTGCTTATGCTTGAGACAGAAAACATGCTTGAGGCTTCTGGCCAACTGCAGAAAACTTCAGATAAAGCAAGCAATAGCTTTGAAATTCTCTCTAAAGACCGTGATGGTTATGATGACTCGGAATCTCTGTGGTAATGACCCACACTAGAGATATACACAAGAAAGCCACAAACTGCGATGCAATGCGGTTTGTGGCTTTCTTCAAAGACATGAATGAGAGTAGTTTCTCATTTATGTGCCATCTGTTCAGGGGGATTGCTGGCTCTCCTATCCGCTGACTATATTTAACAACTTCGTCTATCATCTCTTCAGCTTCACTTTCATCCTCAATCTGCTAAAATATCGTAAAATCAGGGCTAATTGTTGATTTTCCATCCTCAATTTGTTGTTGATTTAGAAGAAAGTGATTACTTTTGCAATCAGAAATACATCAATATGACACCAAATATATAGAATTATGCCACAATCAGCAATGACAGTACGAATCGACTCGCAGATGAAGAGTCGCTTTGATGAATTATGCGTTAAGTTTGGAATGAGCGCAAACACTGCAATAAATGTGTTTGTTAATGCCGTAGTGCGCACTCAGAGCATTCCGTTTAGTATCTCGACCGCTGTAGAGCCACCTGCAAAACCTACTACAGCAGGTGAAAGAATGCAAGCATGGTACACAAAACATCTTGAGTCGCTTGACTCAAATCAGCCAGAGATGACTCTTGATGAAATCAACGAAGAGATTCGCCTGGCAAGGGCAGAGCGTAAAGCACGATTGGCAAAATGATATACGCAGCAATAGATACCAATGTCTTTGTTTCTGCCTTCATCACCAATAACAAGAAGGCTGCTACATCTCTCGTATTCCAACATTTGTTAGCTGGCGAGGTTACGCCTTTGTACAACGATGAGATTCTTGCAGAATACAAGGAAGTGTTGTCACGAAAGAAATTTCATTTACCCGAGGAAACTATTGAAGATTTTCTTGGCACTATAAAAGAACGCGGCATTCACGAAGACAGAACACCATTCGCTGAAGCCATGCCCGATGAAGACGACAGGGTGTTTCTGGAAATATCTCTCTCGCGAGAGGATTCGTTCTTGGTTACCGGTAACCTGAAGCATTATCCGAAACTGCCAGAGGTTGTTACTCCTGCAGAATTTGTTTCCCGTTTCTTCGGAGAGCAAAGCAGAGAGTGAAAAGTTTGCGCCCGTCACGCATCATCGCTTATCGGGCGAAAGCGATATGGCTTACAAGGCGTAAGCGATGAAGCGAGACGGGCAGAGACTTTGGAATATGAAAAAACGAAATTATGTGGCGGATTTTCGCTGATAATCTTCTATTTCATCGGATAGATTCTCGTCGTTGAGGAAGTCGCCTACTTTTTCGCTCAGCTTGGCAAGCAGGTCGCCGAGTCGCCATCCGCTTTTTCGTGAAACGGATTCTTCTATAGAGGAATTTTCTTCTTCACTTATGTCGGTTGTTTGGTGGGCATTATCTGCAACTTCTTCCGTATTGTCTGTTTCGGAAACGAACTCTTCCACAACCTTGTTTTCTGCCTCGGAAACTGGCTCTTCTTCTTTCTTCGTGGTAGCAGCATCAATAGTCTTAATCACTTGAGATTCAGCTATGCTTGCTTGGTCGTAATACCAACTCATGAGTCGGTGGATGTTGTTTTGCTCGTCACTTTCGTCTGTTGCGCTGTGCTTTCTCCTCTCTTTGTCAAATCCTGTTCCGATAATCACGACTTTCACTTCGTCGCTCTCGAGAGAATCGTCCCAATACAAGCCCCACAACACCTCAAGATCGCCAGCAAGCTGATCCATGAAAGTGTTGATTTCTGTGATTTCGCTCACTTTCACCTGGCTCTTGTGACTTTGGTAAATCACATACAGCAGGCTTTGTGCTTTCTCAATCTCTACCTTGTTGAATAACGGCGACTCAAGCGCAGCTTTCATGGCTTTCAGAATTCTGTTTTCACCATTTGCACGACCTTCGCTGATGATTGCTCCTCCGCCGTTCTGCATGACTGTCTGCACATCCTTGAAGTCACGATTGACTTTTCCTTTAATCGTGATGATTTCTGCAACCGAGCGTGTGGCAACTGTCAGCACATCGTCTGCAATATGGAAGGCATCTTCCACGGTTGTGACGCCATCAGCATAGATTTCCAGCAATCTTTCGTTGTTGATAACTAACAGAGAATCAACGCTCTTCTTCATCTCTTCCACTCCTTTCAAAGCCTTCTCGATGCGAAGCCTCTTCTCGAATTTGAAAGGAATAGTCACAATGCCTACAGTCAGAATCCCCATTTCTCTTGCCACGCTTGCAATGACGGGCGCTGCACCTGTGCCTGTGCCGCCTCCCATGCCGGCAGTGATGAACACCATTTTTGTGCCATCTTCAAGCAGTGCCTTAATGTCGTTCACACTAAATTCTGCAGCAGCTTTTCCCAACTCAGGATTACCGCCCACACCCAGGCCTGTCTTGCCAAGCGTAATCTTTGTTGGAATCTCAGAATTGGCAAGTGCCTGACTGTCAGTATTCATTATGGCATACGACACATTGCTGACATTCTTTTGAAACATGTTCCACACAGCATTGCCGCCACCCCCGCCAACGCCAATAACTTTAATGATATTCTTCGACTTGTCGTCCACCTGTGGAAACTTTTAAGGCAACTCATTGCTTACTTGATAATCATCTATATCCAT
>JAGHVC010000151.1 GCA_018064505.1 Candidatus Minthosoma caballi
CTGTTTTCGCACAAAAGACGAAGGAATTCCTTTGTGGCGCGTTTCATATATGCATCGCGAAGCACATGGAATGAGCCTTCCATTGATGTGCCTTTGTGGTCGATAGTGAGAACTGATATACCAGGTTCTCGAGCAACTGTTGCCTGACTCAGCACCGTTGCCAAATGGGATCCACGAACAAGATCAAGCAGCATGTTCACTTCGTTGCTTTCCAGTCGCACATTGAAACGATAGTCGAGTCCCTGCACCAAACGGTCGAATGTACATCGTGCCTGCATGCCTTTAGTAGGCATGGCAAGAGGCACTGACTCTAAGTCGCTCAGACGCACCGTTTTCTTATCTGCCAAGGGATGCGTGTCACCTACCACCACGGCAAGACGATTGTCGAAAATGATATGAGAATCAATATCTGGGAATGTCTGCGATGGCTTGTAGCTAAGCGCAACATCTATCTTCTGCGCATTCAGCATCCTCATCAGTGTTTGCATTGAGTGGCAAAAGATGTTGAGTTTCACGCCAGGATAGAGTTTCATGAAGCATTGCACCGTCTCTTTCAGCAGAGGCGAGAAAGTGTAGGTGGCTCCAATGTTCAGCTCCCCTGTGCCAAGCTGCTGCACATCGTGTATACTTTCCAGACAGGTGTCGGCATCGTAGAGAGTGCGCTGTGCTTGCGGCAAAAACGCTTCTCCGATGTCTGTCAAGCGAACATGATGAGAATCGCGTATGAGCAAGTCGGCACCAAGTTCACCTTCCAGTTGGCGTACCTGCTGAGAGAGTGTGCTCTGAGTGATGTTGAGCTGACGCGATGCCTCAGAGAAGTTGCATAGTTCGGCAACCTTCACAAAATATCTTAGCTGTCGTAATTCCATTTTGGGATTTTATTTTTGTGCAAAATTACACATTATAAATATATATGGTTGTAGCGGATTTATGAATAGTTTCGATAATTGCTATCGTTGTCATAGATAGTACTGCTATGATATATATTGTCTGATTCGATAGCTGCATTCGTCGCGAACGATAGGATGGAAACGATAATGACTATCGAAAATAACAATAAATCGTGATTTTACATGCAATGCAAACAGGCTAACTTTGCACTTGCAAAACGCAACTAAACATTATTTCGTATGACAATTATCCATTCTTTGCCAATGATGCTGTCAGGCAGCATCATGGCTCCTATTGCTGTTGGTTGCATTGCTGCAATCATAGTTTTTTCTTTTGTGTATAGCGCATATCACAAAATTAAGTCTTACAATCGGAATCCTAAAGATGTAACGATTGAAGAATAGGCAGAAAAAAGAATTGAGCGTCCTGGCTTCGCAGCTGGGGCGCTCACTGCATTTACAAAACTTTAATCAATATTTTAAGGATAATTATTTCGGATTTCAGAAAAGTCCTTGCTGCTTGCAGAAGATTAGGCCAATATAGTATGCTATAATGACCGCAAAGACGAACACAAGAACGATGATCGGTTTAGACTTGCTCATAGTGGTTTAAGTTTTCTGATAAATACTCTGCTTTCACTATTTCTCAAACACATGCACGATATATACACACACTCACAAGGCGAGAAAATCCCGTCTTTGAGCATCATGCAGTTGCATTTCTTTCAGTGAATAGTGTTTCCCAAGCGTCCGTAGTCCCGCAGACGCTGGTGACAATGGCAAATGGCAGGTCTTCTGACTTAATCCTTGGAGGCGCAGCCTTCCCGCTTATTGAAATGAAGAGAAAAACTTAACTCAAATTTCCAAGCAGTGGCTTGTTTCTTGCGCTCCCTTTGAATAAGGACTCACAGCATCGGGTAATGTCGCAGATTCTCACTGCGTTCCCATCTTAGCTCCGCCGCATGCTTTCGCAATGGGGGAGAACCAAATGCAATGCAAAGGTATGAATAAGTATTTAAACAAACAAGCATTTTCTATATAAATCCCCAAATTTTGCAAATTCATTTTGTGAAAAGTTAATTTTTTTCGCTTCTTCTGCAATGTTTTGCCTTATTCACTCGTATATATAAACAGAAGACGAGAAAATGACAGAAACGGAGATACATATTATCGAGGGACTGAGGCAGCGAAGTCCCAAAGTGCAGCAGGAGGCGCTTGAGCAGTATGGCAATTTTGTCTGGGCTCAGGTGGTGCGACTGGTGACGAGCGTGGAGGATGC
>JAGHVC010000044.1 GCA_018064505.1 Candidatus Minthosoma caballi
CTGATGGGGCAGCCTGTAGATGAGCATTACCATGGCATAATTGTCAAGAATGGAAAGAAGATTCTGAAGAAATAAGGTTATGCTGTTTTTGCAGCTACTCGCGAAACAGAAGGCGTTAAGCACAAGGGGGCCGAAGAAAACGGGCGAAAACAACCCAAAAGATGAAGTGAAAATGTTGAAAGTTACCACGTCGCTAATTGTTATAAGTTATTTTTTTTTACGTTACTTAAGTGTTTCTACACACCTCAACATCACTTTTTCGACAAAAAAATTGCATAAATTAAAAATGGCTTACCTTTGTCGCGGAAATTAACGCTCGTTCCCTTTTGCGGAGCAGCACAACAAAGACAGACCTGTCAGTCTTCAATGAAGAGGTAAACGGCAGTGAAGCTCTCGGCAAGCAGCGCATCGAAGAAGAAGATGCTTCTTGGGGCAATCTCTGGTAATCACATAACATTCTCAAATACAAATTGAGAAACGGCGTGGGTGGTGCGACATTCTATTCGTAGAGTGTCGCACTTTTTTGTGCCTTCTGCATTTTTTTTGACTGAAAATAATTATAAATAATTGCCAAAAATTGTTCCAAATTTTGTTTTGATTAAATTATTTGTAATTATCGGTAATTATTTTCAGTCACTTTTCGCATGCGAAATAATTTTGTTTTGTGATTCAGGTGAGAACAACTTAAAACCATCATATTCAAAGGAAAATACTCGCAGAAACGATTCTTTATTGTGCATTTTTTTGGGGATTTAACACAATTGTATTATATTTGTCGCAAAAATATAGTGTAAAACCGAAACTTATGAAATCTGTTACTAAACTTTTAGTCATGCTCGTGCTTGGCATGACAGGTCTGCAAGCTAATGCACAGCAGATTGACGAGCAAACAGCCATGCAAAATGCAAGGAAGTTTCTCAACTCGTCACCTCGCGCCAAAGTGCGCGCACAGGCCACTCAAACTCTGACTCTTGCCTACACTGGCGAGGTGAAAGGAGAGAAGCACTACTATGTATTTAACACAGGCACTGCTAATGGCTTCGTGATTGTGGGTGGCGATGAAACTGCCAACACAATTCTCGGCTATAGCTCCACTGGATCCTTCGACTATGCCACAGCTCCAGACAATGTGAAGTGGTGGCTCTCGCAGTACGACACACAGATTGCTGCAGCCATTGCTCAGCAAGCTGCCGCACCTCAGGGCATTAATCCGCAAGGCACATCCCTCTCTGGCCAGATTACAGCACGAAAGGCGCCTCGCAAGGCTCCTGCTCGCAAAACTGATGTGGAGGATTTGATGACAACAAAGTGGAATCAAGACAATCCATACAACAGCCAGGTTCCAAGCCTTGGCGTAGGATATGCGCCATTGGTGACTGGATGCGTGGCAACAGCCACAGCACAGGTGATGAAGTACCACAACTGGCCTAATCAGGGCGTGGGAAGCAATTCATTCTCAAAGAATTTTGGGTCTCCTATCGGCACAATTAACTTTCAGGCAGATTTTGGAGTCACAACATACGATTGGGATAACATGCACAATACCTATTCAAGCGATGCAGCAGCTGACGACCCAGCTTCTATCGCTGTAGGCACTCTTATGTACCATGTTGGCGTAGCTTTGAACATGAACTACGACCAGTCTTCCAATGGTGGCTCTGGAGCTCGCGATTCAGATGTCGGCCCTGTGCTTATCAACAATTTCAAATATGACAAAGGCATAAAGTTCCGTCAGCGTGCATACTACTCTGATGATGAATGGGAAGCACTCGTCTATGATGAGCTGAAGGCTGGCAGACCTGTCATTTACGGCGGTAACTCAGGCAGCAGTGGCCACTGCTTTGTATGCCACGGCTATCAGGCAGACCTCGACCTCTTTGCCATCAACTGGGGCTGGGGCGGACATTGCGATGGCTACTATGCACTCACTGGCGCCAACGCCCTCAAGCCAGACGGAAGCGGTATTGGCGGTGCTGGTGCAGGCTCAGCATACAAAGAAAAACAAGATGCAGTGTTTGGCATTCAGCCTGATCAGGGCAACCCAGCTGAAATTGTAGTGAACTGTTTTGAGTCTTATAAACTCTCCACTACATCTGGAGGCGCTGCAGTAACTCTGTGTCCTTATGATTATAGTGTTGGTAATGATCTCTATATCAATTATGGAACACAGAACTTTACTTGTGTCAATGCATCATTCTACACAGGTGTGCTTCTTCGCGAAACAACTACTGGCAAGACCTATTGTCAATCTCTTTGCATTCATACAGATTGGGCCCCGTTTGCCTACAACAAATCTTTTGAGGCTGATTTCAATCCTAAGACAATGGGCATAACATACAATGGCACATACGAGGTGTATCCTGTATTTTGCGAAACTGAAAGCACTAATCCTGCCGACTGGAAAATCATGCGTTATACAGGCAATGTAGTGCCACAGATTCAAGTAACAGGTGCCATAGACGATGCAAAGGTTGATGTTGTATTTGACCTCGACGGCCTTGACATTCAATTGAATCGCACTGCCGAAATCACTCACAGCAAGACATACTCTGGCGCATTCGAATACACATCTTCCAACACATCAGTAGCTGAAGTAAATGCTTCTGGCGTGATTAATGCAAAAGCTTTAGGCACAGCCACAATCACAGCTAAAGCACTTGGCAATGGCCAGTACAACGAAACTATCAAGAATTTCGACATCACTGTTGTTGAGACCGTGCTTGACGAAGTGGAATTCAATGTAGCATCAACAGATCTCGCTCCATCAGAGACTGTAGGAATCACTCACTCTTCTGACTATGACGGAACAATAGTATACAAGTCTTCAGATGATGCCGTAGCGACAGTTTCTTCTACAGGACAGATCGTTGCCGAAGCCCCTGGCACAGCAACAATCACAGCTTATGCAGATGGAAATTCCCTCTTCAAGAAGACTCTCAAGACATTCACAATCACGGTGAAAGCCGGCATTGCAGAAGTCCCTGGCTATATAATGACAGAAATACCAGTTGCTGGTTGCAATAACTACATCAGCATGACAGCAAACGAGATTCCTGTACATTGGAAGAATAACTCTGTTTCAGCACTCCCAGCAGCCAATTCATACATATATGCTAAGGTAATCACTGGTAGTGGCTGGTTCTTGCATGGAGCTTACTACAAAACCAACCTTGATGCAGGAAAGACTGGCACTGCATATATAAGACTCGCCACTGCTAATCTAGAAACACTCACTCCTGGCAACAACTACACTATCGAGTTCTACCACGACTATGACAAAGTCAATAAGGAATTCTCTAATCCTTTCAATATCACTCCTATCACAGTGACTTATGTTGATGACATCACAGTTCCATTCAAGATGACAGAAGCAAACTACGGCACCCTCTGCCTCCCATTCGATGCAGAAGTGCCTGCAGGATTGAAGGCTTACGAGTGCAGCACTTTCGACTCGGACGGCGTGGCTAAGCTCACTCGTTCCATGACTATCAAGCGCAACACTCCTTACATCATGCGTCCTGTCACAAAGCTTGGCGTGGGCGAATCTAACACATATAACTTCACAGGCCCTGCCGCAAGCGGTGGCATCCAGACAGCAAGCAAGGGCATGCTTCTTGGCGTGCTTGCCAATAACTTCAAGCTTCAGGAAGATCATTACATCCTTCAGAATCATAGTGGCAATGTTGGCTTCTACAATGTTGGCGACGGCACTCGAAGGGGCACTGACGCAAAGCAGTACAGCAGCCTCTTGGTCATCCCTGGCACATACGATTCTATGCTTTCTACATCGCTTCCTGACGGCATCTACCTCCCATCTGAGCTCTTCGACGACGACGAATCTGAGGATGATAACATTGAGACAGCTATTCAGAGCGTGAACACTGAAAGCAGCACTGCTATCTACTCGCTCAGCGGCATTCGCCTTTCTGCTCCACAGCAGGGTGTGAACATCATCCGCACAGCTGATGGCAAGTATAAGAAGGTTATTAAGTAATGTACAAAGTAGCTTCTCAAGATTAATTATACATTTCATGATAAATACTAAGAATATGAAAAAGAACTATAT
>JAGHVC010000114.1 GCA_018064505.1 Candidatus Minthosoma caballi
CACTGAAATAGCAGCCCTCGCCCCACTTTGGAGTCAAGCCACAAACAGTCTTTATTAAAGCCATTTTCTTTATTGTTACATAATTAAGTAGGTGTTCATAATTATTTTTTTAATATATGTTCTCTATTTGGAAGCAGATTTTGTTTTTATTTGAATGAGTGTAGCGGGCTACATGACTGAAAACAAAAGCAAAAGATGCGACAAAGAGAGCCATATATTACAAAAAACACCTACTGAAGCATTATAAATAATTTTGAATACCTACTTAATAAACCAAGCTTTCTAAATAGCGAGGGCGCAGTGTGGCAGATTATTGCCAGCTGCGCCTTTATTGCACCCTCCCCCGCTCCCTCGCTGCTTGTCTGACAGCAAATGCCATGCAGACAAAGAGAGAACACAAACACGCATTCAATTCAAGTGCGATAAAATAAGGAATAGAGAAAACTATTACATAAACAAAACAAAGCTTTTGGCTAAAGAACCAAAAGTATTGTCTAACGAGGCAAAGGCTTTACTGTACAAGACAAAGCTTTTGCCTCGTTTTCTATACGCGCACCCACAATTAGAGCAAGCCCTTAATCACCGTTGCCCGAATCGCTCAAAGACTGTTGCCCGAACGACCTTAACGCTGTTCCCCGACAAGCCTTAAGGCTGCTCGGGCAGTCGCAATACGCTAACTTCCATGAAAGTCAAATCGTTATACTTATAGTCAGCAAAATCCCATTGTCATATTTGCAATTTAACTAAAAATTATTTTTACATCGACAGACAAACTTTTTTATTTATTGGCGTGCGAGTGTAATTTCTTTTCTTTATCTTTGCAATGTTATTGTGTATTATGCAGTTTTAGCAGCTAAGTACGCTCAGCAGACAGAAGGCGCAAAAGCAGCAGGTCACAGCAACTGTCCATTTTGCGCTACGAGTGATAATTCCAACAAAACTCGCATCTGGAAACTTGCAGAAATGGATGCTGACCATGTGACAGCATGGAGCAAAGGAGGAGCGACAAACCTTTCCAACTGCCAGATGCTCTGCAAGACGCACAATAGAATGAAGGGAAATAGATAATCCCTATATCCCTATTCTGGTACTTGTTTTAGGTATGAGGTTTGCTGGCTTGTACCAACTGTACAGAAATGATACAACGGAAAGCAGGAGCAGTTCATCAAAACAATAATCAGAAGTTTCGTATGATAGACGATGAATTGAATTAGTTTTTGAATAACTGAATAATTTTTATTTCAGCAAATCACGAATATCCTGCAACAGCTTCTGGTTGGGAAGACTTGTTATGTTCATAATCGCGTAAGAGAAGTTGTCTGCCATACATTCCTCAGGATCATCACAATAGCTTGTGTTGCCTCCAGACATGACCTTGTCAAAGTCGGTTGCTTCCTTGCAATTATACACCACCCATTTGCCAGCTTCATCACGGTATGGCTTATGCGTCTGCGAGTCGAGCGCAAGCAACCAATAACCATTCGTGGTGTCTAATAAATTCCCGAAATTCATACCCTCTTTATATCTATCCTCATTGCTATACAGCATCAGCATGCAGTCGGTCGCCTTGCCGTTGATGGTAAAGGTGGCATAGCTGTCATGACGCTCCACATCAGGGTTGCAGAGGATGTGCTTCTTCACTTCGGCTGGAATTTCTATCTCGTCAGCCAGCACATTAAAGCCTATGAGCGCATACATCTTGCGTCGCAAGTCTGGGTTGTTGCGAGATATCACATGCCACATTTCATGCCACATGACCATCTCCGCCATTCCCTTTTCCGTTTTCTCCTCCAAATGTAAAAGATCCATGTCCACATAGATGCGAGTGCCAGCAGTATAAGCCAAAGTTCCACCGAAGATTTTCATTTTCATGTCAATGACATTCGTCTGCTTAGCTATAGGCAGCTTTATGCCCAATGCTGCAAGCGAGTTATGCTGTGACTTTGCTATGCTGTCCAGAAAATCCTGATTTTTCTGATTAGGTTCACGAAAAGAGCTGAGAGCCAGATCGAGCCATTCATCATACGAATAATCTGCATGTTGCATGGCAATGTCAATAAAGAAAGGCGTAATCTGTTCATGCATTTTCTCTTGCAGGAAAAACTGCTTAGCATTCTCTGTTGGCAAGATATTATAGCTTATCTCATCTGTAAGAATCGGATTGTCATTGTTGTCATCTTCTTTGCAACTCGATCCCAGAACCAAGATTATCGCTAAGGTGGCAAGATAAAATAACTTATTCATTTTCATATTTCTAATCATTTTTGCTTATTGAATATTTCTCTCAAAGGATGCGGAATGGGAAACTCGGAGAAAACGGCACAAAGGTATGAAAAAAATGGATATCTTGGTATTTTTTACAAATAAAACATGTCAATCCCTGTTAACTCCTGCTTTTAGCTAAACTCCTGTTAACTCCCATTAACTCCTTGAAACTTAGCAAGTGCAAACTTGCGTAAGTTGAATTATTTTATTGCAAACTTCACATCGACACCGAATTGGAATGGCTTGCCATGCTGCTCGTAGCCGCGGCTGGCGCTTTCGAAATAGAAGGTGTTGTAGTTTTTATCAGTCAGATTGCGTGTCCAGAGCTGAATGGTTGCAATGGATGTGCTGAGAGCAAGGCGAGCACCGAAGAGGGAGTAGAAGGATTGCTTGGCATTGTTGCTTTCTGTCCAATAGAGCGCGCCTGCTCCTTTGTAGTCGGCTGCGAGAGTGAGGTTGCGCGCCCAACGGGTGTCGGACAGGTGCCATGTGTAGGCAGCATCGAGGTGCAGGGTATGCTTTGGAACGAAAGGCACATAGTTGCCTGTGTAGTCGTTGCCTTCGCCCGAGTCGTAGTCGGTGAACTTTGCGTGAGTATAGCCGTAGTTGGCATTGATAGCAATGTGAGAATCAGGACGCCACATGGCTGCCACTTCGCCACCGTAGCTGCGGCTCTTGCCAGCATTTACCATCATGCGGCCAAAGCCATTGGGTGCGAAGCGAGCTATCTGCTGATTGCGCGTGTTGATAAGGAATGCTGCTGCATCAATACAAAGACGCTTGTCGGCGAGGTTGAGATGAGTGCCTACTTCGTAGTTCCATGAATACTCTGGCTTGTACACTATCTGCTCTGCAGCAGGGGCTTCGAAATGCGGCATGTTGCTGTTCATCACTCGTGCCACATAGTCGGGTATGCCAATCTTGCTGCCAGGATTCTCTGGATCTGGAATTTGCGACGGCATGTATGGGTTTTGCTTCACAAGGTTGTCAAGATAGCTTCGCACGCCTTCCTTGATGCCGTCCATCATGTCGATGCGCATCTTGCCTTGCAGCAAATCGCTGAACATCTGAAGGTTGTAGCCGCCAGAACGCTGACCCATCGATGCGGATGCATACACATTGCCAGCGCTTGCTAAATCGTATTTGATGGCGAACTTTGGCAAAAGACGGAGATTGTCGTCTTTGAGAATGCCGTCATAGATGTTGGTAGATACCAGATCTTGCATGTCGATTGACATCTTGGGGTTGTTGGCATTTGGCATTGCAAAGCCATAACGGGCAATGGCTGGGGAATAGTAGTCAGCCTTCAGCTTTTCGTAGTCGAGGCGAAGCCCTGCTGTGAATGAGAGACGGTCGGCAAGGTCGATGGTGGATTGATGGAACAATGCCATGTTGAGCAGCGGTGTCTCATATTCGCCTTTCATCTGCAGCTGCTCGTCGAGATAATTCATGCTCATCGATGAGAAGCCCATGCCTTTGAGCATAGGTATCTTAGAAATGTCGGGCATGACGGAGTTGATATTCGTCTCGAGCCAGCTAAGCCCATCGCCATAGAAAGTGACAGGAGCTTCTGTGTGGAGAGCTTGATACATGAAGTTTGCTCCACTCACCCAATGCCAGCGGCTGTCGGCGTTGCGATTCTTGAATGTGATCTCTTCGTTGACGGTGTTGACGCGCTGCTTTTGCTCAAGGGTGTAAATATCTTCTGGCATGAAGTCTTGATCCATGAACATGCGGTCGTTGATGTTCTGAAAACCCGTAATGGCATTCATCACGAACAGCGGAGCTTTGTACTCAATGTTCAATCCTGCATTGAAAAGCCCACGGCGGTATTTGCTTTCGCGGTTGTTGTTTATCTTGCCAATGCGTTCGCTATCATCGGCAGCACCCTCCCCTATCGTGCCTGTATAGAAATAGGGATAGGCACCTTCGTCGCTGTAGTCGTAGCTGGCAGTCAAATCGAAGCTGAGATTATCGCTTGCCTTGAATATGCTGCGCCATCTGCCGCCCCCTGCTTGAATCTTGTCTGCTTTCTTGCCAGTGAATGAATTCTTGAAGAATCCATTGCCACCTTCGTAGTAGCCGCCAAGGGAAAAAGCAAACTTATCACTCATGCGATGATAGTGAGTGAGAGATGCTGTGCGATGGTTGTCGCCTGTTGCATATCCGAGATTGACATCGGTGCCTTCGTAGGAGAAGGGATTCTTGGTGTAAACACGCACTATGCCTCCCATGGCATTGCGACCGTAGAGCGTGCCTTGAGGGCCACGAAGAATGTCAACTCGCTCGATGTCGTAGAAATTGAAATCGAAAGCTGACTTATCTACATAAGGGATGTTGTCAACATACATGCCCACTGCGGGAGTGTTGATGCGAGAGCCAATGCCTCTGATGTAGATGGCGCTGGTGAGACGGCTTCCATAATCTGGCATGAAGAAGTTTGGCACGAGAGCTGAAACTCCTTTCAAGGAAGTGATGTGATTGTCTGCTAACTGCTGTTTTTTTACCATGCTCACAGAAGATGGCTGCTGGCGCATTTCTGTGTCTTCTTTAACTGTCGAAATTACCTCTACTTCGTCAAGGTCGATGCTTCTTGAAGTACTGTCGGATGGAGCAAAAAATGATGCTGCGACAAAGGCAAGTATTACTAAACTTTGCATACCTATTATTTTTTCAGCTGCAAAGTTACTGCCTTTTCACTAACTATGCAATCCTAATTTATTATGATTTTGTTTTTTATTACTTCAATTATTCATATCTTTGCAAGAAATAATAAAAAACTCTATCAAAATGAAGAAAACACTATTCACAGCAGCAATGGTGCTTTGCGCAGCAGCCAATGCACAAAGCGTTAAGCATATTGCAACCACTGAAGGTGCTGAATGGCAACAGCAGAAAGCAACTCTCAGCACAAAAGCCGAAGGAAAGACGGTGCTGTCACTGAGCGGACAGGAACAAGGAGTGCCTTTTGTGGCATGGGGCACATGCTTCAACGAGCTTGACTGGGACGCCTTCAACCTTCTTGAACGCAAGCAGCAAGACGAGATTATGCGAAACATTTTCTCTCCTCAGGGGGATTTGAAATTCAGCAGAGGAAGGCTGTCGATGAATGCTAATGACTATGCTCGCGAATGGTATTCATGTTCGGAGGTGAGCGGTGACTTTGAATTGCGGTATTTCAACATTGAGCATGACAAGCGCAACATCATTCCGCTCATTAAAGCTGCTCAAGCATACAACGACAACATGCAATTCTTTATGTCGCCTTGGAGCCCTCCAACATGGATGAAGATAAACCAAGACTACCCTGTGCTAAGCAACAAGACAAACAAGCAGGATCCACGAAAAGATTACTATCTGTATGGAGGAAACGACACAAAGAACCTCGACCCTGACGAAATGAAATTGCTTGGCGATCGCAATGGGGTGTTTCCTCGCCGTTTGGCCACTCAGGATTATTTCATTCAGGATCCTCGCTATTTGCAGTGCTATGCTAACATGTTTGTGAAATTCATCGACTTATACAAAGAGCAAGGCATCAACATAAGCACCGTGTGCTATCAGAATGAGGCTTATTCTTACACTCCATATCCAGGATGCGCGTGGACAGCAGAAGGAACCGTGACTTTCAATCGCGACTACCTTGCTCCTGCACTTCGCAAGGCTCATCCAGAAGTGAAGCTGTGGCTGGGAACTTTCAACACTAATCGCCAAGATTACATAGAGAAGATTCTCAGCGACGAGGCACTTCGCAAGCAGCTTTACGGCATTGCCACTCAATGGGAATGCAGGGAATGCCTTCCTTCATTGCGTCAGAAATTCGGAGGATTGCATTGGATGTGCTCGGAAAGCGAGTGCGGCAATGGCTCAATGGATTGGAAAGCAGGCGAGCACACATTCTTCTTGCTCAGCGACAATCTCGGCAACGGCGTGGACGAATACTACATCTGGAACTTCTTGCTGTGCGACAATGGACGAAGCACTTGGGATTGGACACAAAATGCTCTCATTCAAGTGGATAGCAAAACTCGCAAGCATCGCTACACAGCAGAGTATTATGCCGTGAAGCATTTCAGCCAGTTCATAAGCGAAGGCGACGAAATGATAGGATATGCAGGGCGTGAATACAGCACAACGCCTGTTGTTGCTTACAAAACAAAGGCTTCATACATTGTTGTTGCTGGCAACTTCACCGACCAGCCAAGCACTCTCAATGTTAAGATAGGAAGCAAGTACCTCAACCTCAGCACTCCCCCACACTCTTTCCACACTTATATTGTGAAGAGATAAATATTACATGACTAACACCCGAACATAGTCTTTCAGGCGGTATAGCTTGTTGCCATGGCGTCCTTGCGAATCTGCAATGAGAATGATTGTTTGGCGGCCATCAGCAAGTTTAGGGCCAAGACACATTCCTTCGTAGTTGGCAAAGTTTATGTGACGAAGATTGAGGGTGGTTTTGAACTGGGCAAGAAGTTTCTTGCGGGCAAAAGCAGATGAAGGCAAGTCGGCAAGGCGTTGGGTTGCAGACACTTCTGGAGTGAAAGCAAGGTCAACCTCATAGAGCTTCACACGACAAAAACTGCCAAAATAAGATTTAGCCACATAAGCCTCTCGTTCCATGACAATAAGCTTGCCATCGTCGAGAGCAAGCATTGTAGGCACCCCATGCACGAGGGTGCCTTTTTTCTTTTTCACAGTAGGCTTATCCATCTCGTAAGCATACATTGCTTTCGGCTTCAAATCTGTGCCAAACGACTGAAGACGAAGACGATTGCTTATAGTCGTGTGCTGCAAGTCGGAGCGAAATCCGTCAGAGAGCAGAGTGGATTCTGTTGTTGTCCAAAACAGTTTTGTAGCATCATTGTATGTAAGCGCCTCGAAACCATAATTGCCAGCAATGTTATCTATATGAAAATATTCTGGCACTTCAAGTTCGTTGCCTGTTGGCACTCCAGAAAGGTCGTATTCGAGAATGCGCTGATCTTCCTCGCCAGAAATGAACACGGTGCCTCGTTCGGCACAGAATGCCACCCCTTCGCAGTCGCGGTACACTGATTGCTTGTCGGCAATGCTTGCACGACGAGCAACGAATCCATCTGGCTCTCTCATCGACGCATCAATAATATTGCCATTCTCAGGATCAAGCTTTATATTGAGAACACGAAAGCCATCAACAAGTTCTTTGTCATCAACAACTGCATATTCATCACCTCCTATTGGAGTTATTCCGCTATAGTTGCCTGGAGCAATTGCAAATAAAGCTAAACTGATTTGTTTTAGAATATCCATAAAATAACTTATGCAAGAGTTTCGTATTTCTTTAGCTTGGATTATTCATACGGCTACGCAATGTTTTGAAACACAGAGAACACAGAGGACACAGAGTTTTTATCTGTTACAATTGTACTTCTATGATTCTCTGAGTCCTCTGAGAACTCTGCGTTGAAACCATGAATAATACAAGTTAGAATTAAAGAACCAATTCCCCATCCTTCAAATCCACACAAGCTTCACCTCCGCGCTTGAGGCCGCCGAACAGAATCTCGCGAGTGAGAAGAGGATTGAGATGAGCATTGACAACACGGTCAAGTTCGCGAGCTCCTTTGGTAGGAATGAATCCCTTGTCGAGAAGGAATGCAAGCGCAGAATCGGAGAGCGTGAGCGTTACCTTGCGAGACGAGAGGCTTGCAGAAATCTGACGAAGCTTTTTGTCGAGGATGAGTCGAGCCATTTGCTTGCTTAAGTCGTTGAACACAACCGTAGATGAAAGTCGTCCTAAAAACTCTGGCTTGAATTGCTTCTTCACAGCACCAAGCATTGCATCGCCAGCTGTTGACCTCGAACTGAATCCTACAGAAGATTGTGCTGCATACTGAGCACCTGCATTGGATGTCATCACGAGGATAACATGACGAAAATCAGCCTTTTGACCTTTGTTGTCGGCAAGACTTGCATAATCCATCACCTGAAGAAGGATGTTGTAAATGTCGGAATGCGCTTTCTCTATCTCGTCGAGCAGCAACACGCAATGCGGAGTGCGACGAATAGCATCGGTGAGAAGGCCTCCATCTTCGTAGCCAACATAGCCAGCAGGAGAGCCAATGAGTTTGGCAACTGTGTGCTTCTCAGTGTATTCGCTCATGTCAAAACGAATAAGATCAATGCCAAGTTCTTTTGCCAGCACCTTGCACACCTCTGTTTTGCCAACACCTGTAGGGCCAACAAACAGCATTGATGCAATTGGCTTCTGAGGATCGAGCAAACCTGCTTTGCCCATCTGCACGGCTTCGACAACTTTCTGCACAGCTTCATCCTGGCCATAAATCTGACTGAGAATGCGAGTGCCAAGGCTTTCGAGAAGGGCATTGTCATCGTCTGTTGATTCCTGCAATGCAGAAGGACTTACCTTGCACATCTTGACAATAATGTCATTAATATCCTGCCGCCCCACTCGCTGCGTTTTAAGCTTCTGCACATTGCCCTTGAAACGCCTTGTGAGCGGATGCATTTCACGATAAGCACCAGCTTCGTCTATCAAGTCAATTGCTTTGTCAGGGAGGAAACGGTCGTTGATGTATTTGGCACTCATATCAACAACATAAGGAATCACATCGTTGTCATACTTCACGCCATGAAACTCCTCATATCTGGCACGCAATCCATCAAGAATGCCTATTGCTTCGTCTCTTGATGGCTCAGAAATTTCTATCATCTGGAAACGGCGCACCATGCCCTGGCTCTTCTGGAAATAGCGATTGAATTCCTTGTAGGTGGTTGAGCCAATGAAACGGATGCTTCCTCCCTCAAGATAAGGCTTCAGCATGTTTGAGCCATCGAGCGCCCCCTCATTTGTTGCTCCGGCACCTACAAGAGTATGTATTTCATCAATATAAACAATAGCATTGCCTTCTTCGCTGATGCCTTCCATGATGTTTTTCACTCGTTTCTCAAAGTCACCGCGGAACTGAGTGCCAGCAACCAGCGCCCCCATGTCCATCTGATAGATCTTGCATCCTTTCAACCTCTCTGGCACATTGCCTTCTTCGATACGCTGAGCCAACCCGTAAACCAAAGCCGTTTTCCCGACTCCTGGCTCACCTACATGCAGAGGATTATTCTTCTCACGACGGCACAGCACCTGAATGGTGCGGTCGAGCTCTGCTTCTCTGCCAATCAACGGATTGTGAGTGCTTAGCAAGTCATTGATGCAAGTCACATACTGCCTCCATTTGCTTTCCGAATGCATTTCAAAGTCATCATCGTAGCGCCTGAACTTGTCTTCGTCATCGTTATCGTTATCGTTTTCGTCATAAAAATGCTCTTCAAGCTCCTTGCCATCGAAAGCATCAATGACAGAGCGCATGAACTCTGCCCTATCGTAAGTGAAACTCTCTATGAGAAGCTTGGCTGCATGAGAATCTGCCAACTCAAGTATTGAGTTAATTGCCTGAGGCACATCAACATCGGCTCGATACGCAAACGCAGCATGTTGCTCGCTTGCAATCATCACTTGAGTCAGCTGAGTCGAGGCTTCAAGCTCAAACTCGCCCACTTCATCAGGTATGTGGTCAAGGCTTTCAAGATAATCATCAAGATAAGGCACTAAATCTTCCTCAATACTAACATGATAGCTTTTGGCAAGATTCTTAAATTCTGTAAGTTGCATTATGCCAAGCAGCAAATGCTCTGGTGTGACAAATTCACATCTTTCTGCCATAGCCCTATCAACGCCGTAGCCGAGAGCTTGCTGCAAATTCTTAGTATGCTCCATTGTTCTTTTCCCCTTTAATAATGTGTAATAAATAATTTAGAATGGCAATTCAGTGTCTTCTGGCTCATAAGTCATTTTGAACGGAAAACCTTGAGCGTGAGCCATTTGCATGACTTTGCGAATCTTAGTCAGGGCAGAGTCAAGTGAGTAGATGCCCACCACGGCCTTTCCTTCTTTATGCACCTTAAGCATCAGAGCCTCGGCATCCTCTGTACTCTTGTAGAACACAGTACGCAACACTTCAACAACAAACTCCATCGTAGTGAAATCGTCGTTATGCATTATCACCTTATACTTTTGAGGTTCTCCAATCATTATTCGCGATTGTTCCTTTATTGCCGATTGATTTTTAGCCATTTTTATGATTTTACTCAAGTTTCGCAAGTTCGCTAATGTGTTATATTTTAGATTTTTATAATGATTTTTGTTTAGATTTCGAGGAGCGTAGCGACGATCCCCTCAAAAATGCTCCTCAAAAGCGAGGTATTCGAGCGCATTTTATATTGAGATTTTGTTTTTTTGATTTTATAAAATCTTCAACTAACATCCTTACCAAAATACGCTCCAGTTCGTCGCTTTTTAGAACGATTTATTGAGGATCGACCTATGGGCTCGACATCTAAACTAAAATCTTAACAAA
>JAGHVC010000199.1 GCA_018064505.1 Candidatus Minthosoma caballi
CAAGCTGTGGCTCAGCAAAATGCACAACCTGCACAACAGAGAGTGTCTGTTCCGCAAACTAACTACTCAACAGCAAATGTGGCAGTTTCTCAGCCCGCTCGACGCCCTGATTGGTCGGTAAAGACAGGGTTGTACGAAACGGTATTTCATGACAATGGCGATGGCACAGTGTCAACAACCACCAAGAGCGCCTGTGTGGGATGTTGGGGGTCAGGTTTTTGTGACGCCTGCAAATTCATCTCTATAGCACCACAGGTTTATGGTGGAGTGTGTCCTATGTGCCACGGAACTCGTGTGTGCCAAAAGTGCTATGGAAAGCGCTATATGATGTCTTATGGAAAAATTGACAATGCTGGCAATGGTTATTGTGTTGGAGAAGATGGCTCTATGGGATTTGCTGGTGGAAGGGGAGGCGGTTCTTCTTCTAGTTCATCATCATCTTCGTCACACAACTCTAGTTACAGTTCTCGTTCGACATGTCCAAAATGTAATGGACGCAGATTCGAATCTCAGTCCTATTCGTATGCTGCATCTTCAGCATTGGGATGGATGCAGCCATACCACAATTCTGGAGGAAGCGATTGCCAATATTGCAACTCGGTATCTGACCACTACCATTATCCATGCTCAGAGTGTCGGGGCTTTGGGCAGGTGAAGAATTAGTTTTTTATTACTATAATAAGAGTGTATCAAAAGCCACCTTCATCGAAGGCGGCTTTTTGTTTTGTGTAATGGAGATATTATTCGCTATAGATTTCTCATTTTTTGCAAAAGAACAGTTTGCGATAATTAAATTCTTTTCATATCTTTGCAAAAAATATGAAATCATAGTATGGCAAAAGAGAAAATCGCTTATGTGTGCACTTCGTGCGGATACGATTCGCCAAAGTGGATTGGCAAATGTCCTGCTTGCGGAGAGTGGAACACGATGGTGGAGCAGAAGGTGGGCAAGAAAAAGAGTGCTGTGCTGTCGGCAGCTTCGTCTGACTTCGGTGCTGCTGCCAGTTCGAGCCCTATCAAGATGTCGAAGATAAAGACGGAAGATGAGCCACGAATCAACTTGCTGGATGGCGAGCTGAATCGTGTTCTTGGGGGCGGTCTTGTGCCAGGATCTATGACGCTGCTTGGCGGTGAGCCAGGCATTGGAAAATCGACACTTATTCTGCAGACGGTGCTGAATCTCAAGGATATGAAGGTGCTGTATGTGAGCGGTGAAGAGAGCGCAAGGCAGTTGAAGCTGAGGGCTGATAGGATAGGGAATACTCATCCTAACTCTCCCTGCGAGGGAGGGGACGCCATGTGGACAGCAACAGAGAATGATGAATGCGCATCCCGCATGGGTGGCTCGGAATTGTATGTTGTGTGCGAGGCAATGATTGAAACAGTCTTTGAGCACATCAAAGCTGTTGAGCCAGATTTGGTTGTCATCGACTCTATCCAGACAATGGCAACGGAAACCGTGGAGTCGAGCCCTGGCAGCGTGAGCCAGATTCGTGAGTGTGCGGCTATGATTTTGAAGTTCGCAAAGGAGAGCAACACTCCTGTGATAATGATTGGACATATTAATAAGGAGGGAAGCATTGCAGGCCCAAAGATTTTGGAACACATGGTTGATACGGTGTTGCAGTTTGAGGGCGATCAGCATTACATGTACCGTATTGTTCGCGCCATCAAAAATCGCTTTGGAAGCACTGCCGAATTGGGCATTTACGAGATGGTGCACAATGGCTTGAGGCCTGTGGAGAATCCTTCTGAATTGTTGCTGAGCGATGTGACTGACGAGGATGCTTTGAGTGGAGTGGCTGTGGCGTGCAGCATTGAGGGAGTGCGTCCATTGCTTATTGAAACTCAGGCTCTTGTAAGTACTGCAGCTTATGGCACTCCGCAACGATCTGCCACAGGGTTTGACCTCCGTCGCCTCAACATGTTGCTTGCAGTGCTTGAGAAAAGAGTAGGGTTTAAACTGCCTCAGAAGGATGTGTTTATAAATATTGCTGGTGGTATTCGTGTCACCGACCCAGCCATAGACCTTAGCGTGATTGCAGCCGTGCTGTCGAGCAATGTGGATGTTGGTATTGCACGCAACATTTGCTTTGCCGGTGAGGTGGGGCTGAGCGGCGAGATTCGTCCTGTGAGCCGTATTTTGCAACGAATTGCAGAAGCTGATAAGCTCGGTTTTGAACGAATTGTTGTGCCAAAATCAAACATGAACGGTGTTGACACCTCAAAGTTTAAGATAAAGATTGTGCCTGTAAGAAAGGTGGAGGAAGCTTTGAGGGAGCTGTTTGGATAGGAGTGTGCATTTGATAATTCACAAATCATTGATAATTGTGCATAGCATAAACGGCTGATTAATTGCGGTTTATCGGTTTTTGTAAAAAAGATGTGCAAAATGATTTGTTTCTTTTTTATTTTTTGTGTAATTTTGCAGTCGAAAACTTAGTAACAATCAGAAGGGAGTGTGGTACCCTCCCTCTTAAATATCAGTTTTGGACTTATGGCAGTTTCAAAAACAAGGGCATTGCTTGTGGATGTGGCGCGCCAGTTGTTTGCTAAGCATGGCTTTGAAAACACGACGATGAATGACATTGCCACTGCAGCCAACAAGGGACGACGCACGCTATATACATATTTTGATAGTAAAGAGGAGATTTACTACGCTGTGATTCAGACTGAATTGGAGCGCCTTTATATGCGAATGGAGGAAGTTGCGAGAAAAAATCTTTCTCCAGAAGAGAAGATGGTGCAGCTGATTTTTGCTCATCTTGATGTGGTAAAAGAGGCTGTGTATCGCAATGGTAACTTGCGCGCAGAATTCTTCCGCGATGTTTGGAAGGTTGAGGCTGTTCGCAAGACTTTCGACAAAAATGAGATTAATTTGTTTCGCCGCATCATGAACGAGGGCAATGACAAGGGCGTGTTTGATGTTCGCAATGTGCGACTCATGGCAGAGATTGCTCACTTCTGTCTCAAGGGATGCGAGGTGCCATTCATCTTTGGTCGCTATGCAGCTCAGAATGCAGAGGAGCTTTATCCTTATGTGCGCCGAATGGTGTTGAAGCAGCTGGGACGGAATTTTAACAGCACTCTTTAATCTTCACATAGAGGAGTCGTCACGAGAAAGGCAATTTTCCTCAATAAGAAAAGGAAGTTTGAAAGAAAATATTACTCAACAATAAACTATAAACAACTATTATGGGACTTTTATCAGGTAAGACAGCCCTCATCACAGGTGCTGCACGCGGCATCGGTAAGGCTGTCGCTATTAAGTTTGCTCAGGAAGGTGCTAACATCGCTTTCACTGACCTCGTTCTCAACGACGATATGGCTGCTGGCCTCGAGGAAACTCGCAAGGAGATTGAGGCTCTCGGCGTAAAGTGCAATGCATACGCAGGCAATGCTGCTGATTTTGCTGAGACAGAGGCAGTTGTTGCAAAGATTAAGGAAGACTTCGGTTCTATCGATGTTCTCGTAAACAACGCTGGTATCACTAAGGACGGTCTTATGCTTCGTATGACTGAGGCTCAGTGGGACGCAGTTCTCAATGTAAACCTTAAGTCGGCATTCAACTTCATCCACGCTTGTGCTCCAATCATGCTTCGTCAGCGTGGTGGCTCAATCATCAACATGTCTTCTGTAGTAGGTGTTCACGGCAACGCTGGCCAGTGCAACTACTCAGCTTCAAAGGCTGGTATGATTGGTCTTGCTAAGTCAATTGCTCAGGAGCTCGGCCCTAAGGGTGTTCGTGCTAACGCTGTTGCTCCAGGCTTCATCGAGACAGCAATGACAGCTCAGCTCCCAGAGGCTGTTCGTGAGGATTGGATGAAGAAGATTCCGCTCCGTCGTGGCGGTCAGGTAGAGGACATCGCTAATGTCTGCCTCTTCCTCGCTTCAGACATGTCAAGCTATGTATCAGGTCAGGTCATCCAGATTGATGGTGGCATGAATATGTAAAATGAAGGTCGTTTACGAAGACAACCATATTATAATTGTTTCGAAGAATTCGAGCGAGATCGTGCAGGGCGACAAGACCGGCGATACTCCTCTCAGCGAAACAGTGAAAAAATACATCAAGGAAGCATATGCCAAGCCAGGCAATGTCTTCCTTGGTGTTGTTCATCGTCTTGACCGTCCTGTGAGTGGACTTGTGCTTTTTGCTCGCACCAGCAAGGCATTGCCTCGTCTGAATGCAATGTTTGCTAATGGTGAGGTGCACAAAAAGTATTGGGCAATCGTCAAGAATCAGCCACCACAGCCAGAGGGCACTTTGACTCATTGGCTTGTTCGTAATGAAAAGCAGAACAAGTCTTATGCATACGACAAAGAAGTGCCGCGTTCAAAGAAAGCAATTCTTGACTACAAAGTAATTGGAAAAACAGACAATTACTTCTTGATAGAGGTGGATTTGAAGACAGGACGCCACCATCAGATTCGTTGCCAGCTTGCCAAGATTGGTTGCCCTATCAAGGGAGACCTGAAATATGGAGCCAAGCGCAGCAATCCTGATGGAAGCATCTCTCTGCTCAGCCACAGCATGGAGTTCATACATCCTGTAAGCAAACAGCCAATTTCTGTTACTGCTCCTCTTCCCGAGGACAATCTTTGGCAGAGCTTAGGTAATGTAGCACATTAGCTTTCTGTTTTTGCAAGACATTCCTGCACACGCTCATGAAGCGCTCTTTCGTGATGCTTCTGTATTCATCTATTTCTTTGTCAATCCATTCGGCATCGCCTAGCATCTCGTAGAAAGCGAGCTGCGTTGCGAGTTTCTGTCGCTGCGAACGCTCTCGCATGAAGTTTGTCTCAAACTTATTCTTCACTTTCTCAATCTCTTCATCGCTGACACCGTTTTGGCAGAGATTCTCAAGCTCTTCCCACACGGCAGCCTCTGCATCCTCTATGTTCACGCCTTCGGCTGGCGAGCCAATGATGCTGAGCTGACCAGGGTCAAGGTGAGGAATCACGAATGCATCAAGCTCTGTGAACAAATGTCGTTCCTCCACTAAATGTCGATTCAAACGGCATGAACGGCCAATGCTGAGAATGTCGGAAATCATGTCGCAGCAATGGAAGTCAGGATGCATCACCCCTACGATAGGGAATGTCATGTAAAGCACATCGTTAGGCACCATTCTCTTCACCGTGAGTCGTCTTTGCTCCGTCTGCTCAGGCTCTTGAGGAATAGTGGCGGTGCAAATGTTTCTGCGAGGCACTTTGCCGAACCATTTCTCTGCCAAGCGCACAGTTTCATCAAAACTAATGTTGCCAACCACAGAGAGAATGGCATTGTTAGGAGCATAGAAACGAAAGAAGAAATCTTTAACCTCATCCATCTGAACATTAGCTATGTGGCTAAGCTCCAATCCTATAGTTGGCCAGCGGTAAGGGTGCACCTTGTAGGCTAATGCCGACATGAGATGCTGCAAATCACCGTAAGGAGGAGTGAGATAATGCTGCTTAAACTCTTCCATCACCACCTTACGCTGCACTTCAAGGCTCTCTGGCGTAAAAGCAAGTGAGAGCATGCGGTCGCTCTCAAGCCAGAAGCCTGTTTCCACATTCACGGCAGGCAAAGTGAGGTAATAATTAGTATAGTCAAATGTGGTAAAGGCATTATTGTCTCCGCATGCCAGTTGCAACGGATTATCATAGTTTGGGATATTCACGCTGCCTCCAAACATCAGATGTTCAAACAGATGGGCAAAGCCTGTATGCTCTGGCGACTCGTTTCTGCTGCCCACTTTGTAGAGCACATTGAGCGTCACCATTTGTGTGGATTTGTCCTCTGCATGGACAATCCTCAATCCGTTGTCTAATGTATGCTTATTCAACAACATAAGCTTTCTTTATTCTTATTTCAGCCAAAGGCTTATCTTCGCCATTTGTCTTCACTTTCTGGATTGCTTCTACGGTCTTCATTCCTTCCACAACCTCGCCAAACACAGTGTATTCGCCATCGAGCCAAGGAGCTCCACCGTAAATCTTGTATGCTTTGCGTTGCTCGTTGGTGTATGTAAGAGGGGGATTTTCTGAAACCTGATAGCGAGCTTCGTCTTGCAGTTTCTCAAGAGTGTCGCTGAGTTTCTGAGTGTTGCGAGCAGCACGAAGAGCATCAAGTTCTTCTTTATGCTCCAATTGCTTCTTGAAGAAAAGAGCGTCAGCATCTCTTTGTTCGCGTGCCTTCTCGTATCCGTTCAGATCGTCTTCGTTGCAGTTCTTTCCTGTTACAATATAGAACTGATACTTATCGCTTGCTCTCTCAGGATTCTCATCATCACCATCGCGCGCAGCAGCAAGCACTCCGCGTTTGTTGAAGTGGGTCGGATAAACGAACTCTGCAGGAATTCGCTCTGCAATAGTGTCACCGTTAGCATCCACTTTCACCTCATAACCTTCAGGGCGAGTCTTTGGATCTCCTGTCTGAATCATGAAGTTGCGAATCACGCGATGGAAAGTGACTCCTGTGTAGAAGCCTGATTGAACATTAGTAATGAAGTTGTCTCGGTGGCCAGGCGTGTCGTTGTAGAGCTTCACACGAATGTCGCCAGCTGTTGTTTCAAACACAACTTCAGTTTCCTTTTCTCCGTCTTGGCTATTGCAGCCAATGCACATCAGACAGAATGTCCAAAGCAGTAAAGAAATACATTTTCTCATATTGGTAGTTTTCTTAATTATTTCATTTTCTTTATGTTGTATGTGACGACTCCCCACACTTCGAAGTCTGACGAATCGTCAACCTTGATTGGCTCAAAGGCATCATTTTCAGGCATTAGCCATAAGCATTTGTCTGAAGGATCCAGCTTAATTCGCTTCACCGTGAAGTCGCCGTCAATGAATGCAATCACGATGTCTCCATCCTTTGCTTCTAAGCTCTTGTCCACCACCAGCAAGTCGCCATCGTCGATTCCAGCCCCTAACATCGAAGTGCCTACGCATCGGGCATAGAAAGTCGTTGCTTGATGCTTTATAATGTCGCGATTCAAGTCGATTGATTCTGTTAGATAGTCTTGAGCTGGGCTTGGAAAACCAGCTCTCACTCCAGAGTCGGCAAACGGCAACGGCAGTTCTGAACTAAGATCCGCACTATATAGTATAACTTTCATTTTTTGTTTACTCCCTTATGCTTATTTCACTTTTATAACATCGTCAATATTTGTTGTGTACTGTCCTGAGCGCAGCTCGCACTTCAAGTGCCAGCGCTTTCCGGTGCCTTGCACAGCAAGCTTCACCATCGAGTGGCCGTTCTTTCTGTTTATCTCTGCCACCGCTTCCGACAACCTGCGTTGCTTATCCCTATCCACGGTGTCGAACAGGTCCGTTTGGATAGCCGCATCGCTGCTTATGTCCCAAAGAATCGTGCCCGCTTTCTTGAAATGATAGCCCCCTGTGCCATCCCATTCGCTATGCAGTGCTTTCAAAGCATAGGCGACCAGTTCTTGCTGACTGTTTGTCTGCACAGGCAAGTGCACATTATTATAAATATACTTTCGTGGAGCAGATTCGTCGGCAAAACGGCTGGTGTGGGCAAACACAGTCATCATTTGGCAAACGGAATGCTGACGGCGAAGCTTTTGAGCACAGATGGCTGTGAAGTTTGCCACAGCCTCTTCGAGGTCTTCTATTCTATTCAAGCCAGCATCGGCAAAGCCGCGGCTTGTGCAAATGCTCTGTTTCTCAGGCAATTCGTCAATGCTGATGCAGTCGTGTCCTTGCAACTCTTTCCATGTACGAACACCTTGCACATGAAAGTTCTGCCTTACCCACGACTCAGGACGCTGCACGAAATCCCATGCCGTCTTCACTCCGTGATACTCCATCGTCCTCATGCTCTTCCTGCCAATGCCCCACACATCCTCGATGGGAAAAGCCTTCAGGGCCTTAACCCGTTGCTGGTCGGAAGCAATCATGCACACATGCTTGTAGCCAGGATATTTCTTTCCAAACTTGCTCGCCATCTTAGCCAGGGTCTTGGTGCTTGCAATTCCGAGAGTGACAGGAATGCCTGTTCCTTTTGTGATGGTGTACTGAATTTCTGCCGCATAGTCATGCAGGTATTCATTCACTTCCTTTCCTGCAGCTTTAGCTTTCAGTTCAAATCCTTCAAGTTTCAGAAATCCTTCGTCGATGCTGTATTGCCAAAACTCAGGGCTGTAGCTCGAAAGCAGCATCATCACGCGCCTCGACATATCTCCGTACAGATTGTAATTGCTCGAAAACACAGCCACCCCATCAGCCTCCAGCTTATCTTTCACCTTGAAGAATGGGTCGCCCATTTTGTAGCCCAAAGCCTTTGCCTCGTTGCTGCGAGCAATCACGCAGCCGTCGTTATTGGAAAGAATAACCACAGGCTTGCGCTTCACTGCAGGGTTGAACACCCTCTCGCATGAGGCGAAGAAATTGTCGCAATCACAAATCAAGTACATAAATTATCTGCTTAGTTGTCCGATAATTGGTTGCAAAGATAATCAAAATGCAGAAATAAACCAAATGTAATCATCTCTTTTAAGAAAAGCCACGAAAATCATCTGTGTGGGCGCACAATTGATGATTTTTATGCTGTGTGCCCACACAGTTCTTTGATAAATATCAATAAAATGCTTAATATTTTCGTTTTTC
>JAGHVC010000159.1 GCA_018064505.1 Candidatus Minthosoma caballi
TTATAAAAGAAAATAATGAACTATAAGCATATCCTACTTGCATTCTTCGCACTTCACTCTTCGCTTTTCACGCTCAATGCGCAGACATTGGCTGATGCTTACAAAGATTACTGGTACACAGGCGTCAGCGTAAATCAGTGGGAAGTGGCTGCAGAGACAAATCCAAAGAAAGATCTTGACTATTCAGGATTCGTTGGTGCTGATCAGACAGCAGACTGGGCTGTGGTGGAGAAGAACTTCAACACTGTTGTGGCTGAGAACTGCATGAAGCCAGAGGTTGTTCATCCGTCAGAGGGTGTGTATGACTTCACGCTTGCCGATCAGTTTGTGGAGAAATCTCTTGCTGCTGGCATGCGCATTCATGGACATGTTCTCGTTTGGCATTCGCAGTGCCCATATTGGTTCCATCATGACGCTGACGGCAAGCTTGTAAGCAAGGAAGTGCTGAAAAAGCGCATGAAGGAGCATATCACAACTGTGATGGCTCATTTCAAGGGAAGAGTGGCTTCTTGGGATGTGGTGAATGAGGCATTTGAAGACAATGGCTCGTTCCGCAATAGCCTTTGGTACCAGATTCTCGGCGAAGACTTCATTCCTCTCGCTTTTCAGTATGCACATGAGGCTGATCCTACTGCAGAGCTTTATTACAATGACTACAACATGAATAAAGCGTCTAAGGTGGAAAGTGTTTGCAAGTTCTTCAAGCCTCTCATTGACAAGGGTTTGCCTATCACTGCTATCGGTATGCAGGGCCACATGATTCTTGAGGATGGACACAAGACTATTGAACAGTATCAGCATTCTATTGACTGCATCAAGGCTACTGGTCTCAAGACATTCTATTCGGAACTCGACCTCTCAGTTCTTCCTAACCCTTACGGATTCTCTGGCGCAAATGTGAGCGACCGCTTGAAATATACTCCAGAGAAGGATCCATATAAGGAAAAAATTTCTCCAGAGAAGCAGGCAGAGGCTGATGAGTACTGGATTGATTTCTACAAGATGCTCATTAGAAATAAGGAAAGCATTCTTCGTGTAAACTTCTGGTGTGTGAACGACGCCAACTCTTGGAAGAATGACTTCCCTATCAAGGGTCGTACGGATTATGCAACTCTCGTTGACCGCAACAATCAGCTTAAGCCTGTGGTTCAGAAACTTATAGAGCTTGTGCAGCCATCGGCTGGTGTTCAGGAAAAAGGTTCTAAGAAAAAGAGAAAGTAGAGCAGTATGAGGAAATATGTGGTTGCAATCGTGCTGAGTTTGCTATGTTGCGTGGCATCAGCGGCAGATCGTGAAGTGTATTTGAAGCATTCTGGCGGACTGCTTGTCGGCAAGAAGTCGGATGGCAGAGCTGGGCTTGTGAGCAAGGCAAATGCCAAGAAGCTGAAACTTAGGGATGTAGGCGGTGGCTACTACCTTGTTGTGTGGACAGATGCTAATGGCGCAGAAAGTTACATGACGCTCAATGGCGGGTGGAACACATATTTTGAGAACGATGCAACAACGGATTTGGCAAAATATGCCATTGAGGGCGATGCAGAGCAGCTATTCTTATTGAAGAACAAATCAAACGGCAAGTATCTGGGCACTGATTCGAATGATGAAGGAGCAAATTTGTATAGCGACAAGAATGGCTCTGACACAAAGCATTACTGGTTTATAAGTGATGATGCAAATGCCCCTCTGCCAAAGGTGGTTACTTCTTATATTGTTGCGCCAACAGATCTTCGTCAGGAAAATGAGGGCTGGGGAGTGTCGCTTTGTTGGTGGGCAAGGATGTGCGGTGAATGGAGCGACCGCAAGATTGATCAGCTAGTTGACTGGCTGGTAAGTCCTACAGGATTGAACTATAATATTTTCCGCTACAATATAGGCGGCGGTGACGATCCGGAAAACAAGAATTGCACTAAGCATCACATGGGCAATGGAAAGGGCTTAAGAGCAGAGATGGATGGCTTTAAGGCTCATTCGGAAGATGAATATGACTGGACAAAAGATGCTGGTCAGCGTAAGATTATGCTGAAAATCAGAGAAAAGCGCCCTGATGCAATCTTTGAGGCATTCAGTAATTCTGCTCCATACTATATGACTTACAGCGGATGCGTTGCTGGTAATGTGGATGGCGGAAAGGATAATCTCAAGCCTGAGTATTATGAGGAATTTGCTCACTACCTTGTGGATGTGTGCAAGCATTACAAGGATGAGTATGGAATAGAATTCAAGACTCTTGAGCCATTCAACGAGGCAACAACAAATTTCTGGCATGCTAATGGTCAGCAAGAAGGTTGCCACTTTGATAATCAGTCACAAATCAATTTCATCAAAGTGCTGGCTCCGATTTTGAAGGAGTCAGGGCTTAACACTATCATCTCGGCTTCAGACGAGACAAATGTGGGCGGAGCTGTAGGCACATTCGAAGCCTATAAGCGTGATGGCAAGGCATTGAGCCTTGTTGGTCAGTGGAACACTCACACATACGGGGCTGATGATGTAAGTCGCAATCGCTTGGGATTGCTTGCCCGCAGCGAGGGTAAAACGCTGTGGATGAGTGAGACAGGCAGTGGCGGCAATGGCATCGGCGGAAACCTGAATGTGGCTCAGCGTATGTTTGACGACATTCGTGGCATGCTTCCTGCAGCATGGATAGACTGGCAGTATGTGGAAGAGAATAATGACCAATGGTGCACAGTGAAAGGCAGCTTCAGCAACCAAACTTGCGAGAGAGTGAAGAACTATTATGTGCGTCAGCAAGTGACAAGCCACATAAAGCAAGGATACCGTTTTGTAACAAGTCTTTCTCCGCAGTCGTTGGCTGCAGTCAATGCTGCTTGCGACACATTAGTGCTTGTCACACTTAATACAGGCGCTTCTTCTGCCACTCATACTGTGAAGATTTCTGGCTGCATGCTTGATGGAACGATTACATGCTATCAAACAACGGCCGCAAAGAACCATCAGAAAACAACAACTGGCTTTACCGTAAAGGGTGATGTGCTGACATTGTCATTGCCGGCAACATCCATCACCACTTACATCATTCCTATCAAGGGCGTAGCGAATGAGGATAAAGAAATAAAAGAGGATGTGCCTTATCTTATTATGCCTCAATACAATGCAATGGCGGCGCTTACTGCTGACAAGAAGAATGTGTCAATAGAGCAAGTTGCTTTGCAGGAAGAAATGACTACACCTCAAGATGGGGTAGAGCCTGTGATTTCTGTAGATGCAGCTCAGACATGGATGTTCGAAAAGGCAGGAAATAATCTCTATTACATTGTGAATGGCAATGGAGAAATTCTCACATCTACCAGCGGCTATGCACTTACAACTCAGACAAAAAAGAGTAGTGGGCAGCTTTTCAAGGTTGAAAGCATAGATGGCGTGTTTGTGAAAATTACTAATTCATCCAACAGCAAAAGCCTTGACTTAAGCAATGCTGCTTATAAGCCAGGCACTCAAGTAGGACTTTGGGATTACGGCTCAAACATTACGGAAGCTCATCGCAATTGGTATCTTTGCAAACTTGACACTTTTGACGAGAATGCTCTCGGCATAGAAAACAACTTGCTTTATCCTAAGGCAACTTCATCTACATTATATAATATAAATGGAATGCGCGCGAAGGCAACGGCGCCAGGCATTTACATTTTAAGAGGAGCAGATGGCACCTCAAAGAAGATCATTAAGCGATAGTTTTTGTTCAGAAATATTCTTAAAACAAATAACATAAATTATTATGGCAACAAAAAAGCGTTATCTTTTCCCTGCCGACTATATGGCAGACCCTTCCGTTCACATTTTCAACGGAAAGATTTACATCTATCCAAGTCATGACTGGGAAGCGTCAAATGTTGAGAATGACAATGGCGACCAGTACATCATGAAGGACTACCATGTGCTTCGCATTGATGGCGATCCAATGACTGGAGAAGTTGTTGATTGTGGCTGCGTGCTTCGTCAGGAAGACATTCCATGGGCAGGTCGTCAGCTCTGGGACTGCGATGTTCAGGAGTATGAGGTAGAAGTGCCTACAAATGCAGAAGAGCAGGCAGAGGGCATGGGCTACAGCAAGAAGATTAAGAAATACATCATGTATTTCCCTCTTAAGGACCGCAACGATGTGTTCCATTGGGGTGCTGCTATTGCAGACAATCCAGAGGGCCCATTCATTCCACAGCCAGCGCCAATAGCAGGTAGCTACAGCATCGACATGTGTGCATTTAAGGACGATGCAGACGGCGAGGTTTATGTTTACTTTGGTGGTCTCTGGGGCGGCCAGCTTCAGCGCTACAAGGATAACATTCATCTTGAGACTCCATACCTCCCAGAGGGAAAAGCTGATTCACTTCCAAGCCGTTGCGTACGCCTCACAAAGGACGGTCTTAACTATGCAGAGGCTCCACGCCCAATCCTCGTTGTTGACGAAGAAGGCAATCCGCTCAAGGCTGATGATCCACACCGTTTCTTCGAGGCATCTTGGATGCACAAGTATAATGGCAAGTACTACTTCTCATACTCAACAGGCGACAGCCACCTCCTTTGCTATGCAGTAGGTGACAATCCTTACGGCCCATTCACTTACAAAGGCGTGATTCTCACTCCTGTAGTAGGATGGACAACTCACCACGCAATTCTTCAGTATGAGGGTAAGTGGTATCTCTTCCATCACGACTCAGTGCCATCAGGCGGCAAGTCATGGCTCCGCAGCTTGAAGGTAGCAGAGCTTGAATATGACGCAGAGGGCAATATTAAGACAATCGAAGGTATGGATTAAGACCCTCCCCCCCTTGCCCCCTCCCGTAAAGTATGGAGGGGGAGATAGTTAGCATGGGGTGGGAATGCAGGTCTTTACATTCAAATACACATAATATTAATAACTAAAAACCCTTTCACTCTCGGGGCAGAGCCTGTTGTTGCAGGTAACTTCCCCTCTCTGTTTAACGGGAGGGGGTAGGGGGTGGGTCTTATGTATTTACTTGGTTACGACATAGGCACTTCGTCAGTCAAGGCATCTATCGTTGATGCACAGACAGGTCAGACAGTAGCAAGTGCACAATATCCTGACGCAGAGGCACCAATCACATCTAAGCAGGCAGGTTGGGCAGAGCAGGAGCCAGAAATGTGGTGGGATGAACTCAAGCAGGCAACAAAGCGCGTTGCAGAGAAAGCAGGTTCACTCGCTGATGTAGCTGCCATCGGCATCTCTTACCAGATGCATGGTCTCGTATGTGTTGACAAGGCAGGCACTCCACTTCGTCCATCTATCATCTGGTGCGACGGTCGTGCAGTACCTTACGGAAATGCTGCTTTCGAGGCAATCGGTGGCGATAAGTGTCTTGAGCACCTTCTCAACTCTCCAGGTAACTTCACTGCTGCAAAGCTTGCATGGGTGAAGGAGAACGAGCCAGAAATCTACGCAAAGATTGACAAGATCATGCTTCCTGGCGATTATATTGCCCTCCGTCTTTCTGGCGGTGACAAGAAGACAACTATCTCTGGTCTCTCTGAGGGTATGTTCTGGGATTTCAAGAACAACGAGGTGAGCAAGGATATCCTCAACTACTATGGTTTCTCTGAGGATCTCATCGCAGAGATTGTTCCTACATTCTCCGTACAGAGCAAGGTTTGCGACGCTGTAGCAGCTGAACTCGGCATTCCTGCAGGCACTCCAACCTCTTACCGTGGTGGTGACCAGCCAAACAATGCTCTCTCACTCAATGTGATGAAGCCAGGTGAAATCGCTGCAACAGGCGGTACATCAGGTGTGGTTTACGGCGTGCTCGGCGAGGTCAACTATGACAAGCTTTCTCGTGTCAACACTTTCGCTCATGTAAATCACAATCAACCAGATACTCGTCTCGGCGTTCTCCTTTGCATCAACGGCACAGGCATCCTCAACGCGTGGATGAAGCGTACTGTTGCTCCAGAGGGCATTTCATACGGTGAGATGAATGACCTCGCTGAATCAGTTCCTGTAGGTGCAGAAGGTCTCTCTGTTATTCCATTTGGAAATGGTGCAGAGCGTGTTCTTCAGAACCAGAACCCAGGCGCATCAGTTCATGGCATCAACTTCAACATCCACAAGAAGGCACACATGCTTCGTGCAGCTCAGGAAGGCATCGCATTCTCATTCGCTTACGGCATGGACATCATGGCTAAGATGGGCATGGAGATCAAGACAATCAAGGCTGGCCACGCCAACCTCTTCCTCTCTCCACTCTTCCGTCGCACACTTGCAGCTGTTACTGGCGCTACAATCGAGCTCTACGAAACTGATGGCTCTGTTGGTGCAGCATACGGCGCAGGCATTGGTGCAGGCATCTACAAGGACAGCGACGATGCATTCAAGACACTCAAGCACATCGCAACTGAAGCTCCAGTTGAGGATTGCGAAGCATACAAGGCAGCATACAAGCTTTGGGTAGAGAGACTTGAGAAATAAGCCGTTGGCATTTCCCTTCGTTTCTCCTCAGAACTAAGTATCTGAGATAAATAATAGGTATCAGTTTAGCGGATTCCGTTAGCTGATACCTATTTTTCTTTCTCTCTGTTGTAAGAATCATTCAAAATGAGTATTGTAAGGGTGAAGGAATGTGCGTACCTTTGCACTCGATAAACAGAGAAATCTTTACTCATAAAATATTATTATACAGAAGAATTACATAACCATAAAATGTTAGTTCGCAAAACCGCTCGGTCATTCGTGATGAATAGCCGAGCGGTTGATTTGTTGACGATAACTATGACGAAGATGACGACTTGCTATGTCGGGTGGTTGTTGCTTGCTCACGCACGGTTTATCATCGTTATCGTCATCGTAGCGCAGTGTGTCGTTATCTTTTTATTGTATGATTGTCACATTCTTACTTCCCACAATCTCATCCTTTTCCATGCCAGCATAGTCAATCTTCATGTCAACCATGCCGTTGCGATACACAGTGAGGAACTTGCCATCCTTCACGAAAGTAAGATTGAATTTGTCCAGCTTTGTCTTGCTGAAGTACACGCCGCCTGTGGTGTTCTTGTTCTCGGTCTTCCAGCTGTCAGCAGTACCAAGCACATTCTGCCCTTTGTAAGTTTTGCCGTCAATCTTCAGGTATGGATACTGCTCCTCGTTCACGCCATAGACGATGTTGCCCATGGTGAGTAAGTCACCCAGATAGTTGTTAGCATCAATCACCATATCCACCGAAGTAACAGTTTCCTTGCCCTTGCTCTTTTTTGCTTTAGGCAGAGGCTTGCTTGCCATGATCTTTGTTGGATAAGCTGTAGGATACCTAGTATTCACAATCCAGAAGTAATAGTCGCCATTAATCCAAGTCAGTCGCAAGTCGCCAGGCTTCGTTCCCTCAATCACAAACGGACGCGCATTGTTCTTCTTGCTGCCCTGAGTGATCTGTTTCTGCTTTGCCACCGACTTGCCATCCTTGCTCATTGTGTATTTCACAATCTCATACACTCCATTAATAGGCACCGAGCAATACACATCCAGCGGATTATCTCTATCCACAGCCATGCCAGCCGAGTAGCACATCTCCACTTTCTCTGTCTGATGGAAGTGACCGCCAGCATTAGCAATGAACGCCTTTTGCCATTCCGTGCCATTCCACTTTGCATACCAGTATTCGTGGCTTGTCTTATCCTTCGAGATCTTTGTCATGCCAACAATCGGATTCCCATCGCCATCCAAAGCCATGTTCCACAACCAGTCGCGTCGGTCGCTTGTGGCATCCACAATTGTGTTAGGATGCTCAGTGCGATATTCCTCATTCATCTTAACGCCAAACTTGCCTTTTTCCACCTCAGAGAGTTTCTTTCCCTTGATGTCGTGCAGACACTTGTCGTTCACATCAAAATAATTGCAGAACAGCCAGTTAGGGTATTCATTGTCTGGATGCCCAGCAGTATAAGCAAGATAAATCCTGTCCTTGCCGTTGCTTACATACTTAGCATAAGGACGCGCTCCTGTGCTCTGTACCATTTGGAAAGGTCCCCATGTAAACTTAATGTCGTCATTCTCATTAGGCATTGACATCTGAGCCACCGTAGGGTGCCATCCTATGCCTCTCCAGCACATGTAGATATGCTCTGGATCGTCAGCCAAGATGAAAGGATTAGGATAGGTCGTGTTGTTGGCAGTGGCGAGTCGCTTCTCCTCTCCCAGCTGAGTTATGTCGCCAGGTAAGCAGCTGATTCGGTAGTAAAAGCAAGGCTCATCCGTGTGACGGCTATAGATAATCATCACGCGTTCATCAGGCAGTACCAGAAATGCAGGGTTGTTGTGGTCGTCGGGCTGAAACCAGCTTCTCACCAGCACCTCCACCGAGCGTCCGGTCTTCCAGTCAATTTGCTTAGCTTTCACATTTCCGTGCTCATCAATATAGCCCAAGTATGTGGCATTGATGCTCTTGCTGCTGTTCTCGTAGTGCAGCGCACGAGGGTCGGCAAACCAGCACCACGCACCCTCCTCAGCCATAGTATAGCTCGTTGCCTTTTGGCCCCATGTAAATGTGCTTACGCACAGCAAAATAGAAAATAATAAATGTCTCATAGTTATCAGTTAGTTATATTTCATTTTTATCTTATTTAAACAACAATCCAGAACCTTTGCATCTTTTGCAATATATAATCTTCATAGAAAACTATGTTTAAGGTATATGAAAAATACAGTTCAGTAGCCAGAATGAATATGCAAATATATGATAAAGAAATCAAACGAGCAAATAATTGGTAGAAAGTTGCAGCTATGCAAATGAATTATAACCAAAATATAAAGCTTTTTTGTTATTGTCAATATTATTGCTAGTTAGGTTTGTGATGTGGCAATGATTTGTGTACAATTGAAATAAGTACTACCATTTGCAAAGATTTACATAGTGGCAAGGAGGATAAATGCGTAACTTTGCAATTGGTAAAGAATAAAAAACAGAAACAGATTATGAATATCGGAAAGACATTATTAATTGTATTGTCGCTGATGTGTGCAGAGCATCTGATGGCAGGCATAAAGATTGAGGCAGAGAATGCGAAATGCAGCAACTGCTCGGTGGTTAGCGACTCTAAGTACTCAGGCAAGAAGGCCCTGAGAGTGACGGAGGAGAATGCTAAGATTTCTTTCACTTTCAATGCGAAGGAAAAAGCAAAGTACACGGTGACAGTGGGTGGAGCTGGCATTGGCGGAGCGAAGAATGTGAATTGCTCGGTAAATGGCAGCAAATGTTCGTTTTGGTTGAATGAATACGGTGAGGTGGAGGTTGGCTCTTTCTTCATGGATGAAGGCGACAATACTGTGGAGATCACCCCAAGTTGGACATGGTATGACATTGATTATGTGATGTTTGAAAAGAGCGTAAACAGCGTGGACTTTGACATCGCTGCTGTGCCTGTTGACGCTGATGCCACTGATGCTGCGAAGGCAATGTACCGTTTTCTCTTGGATAATTTTGGCAAGAAAACAATTTCAGGCATAATGACAGGCGACATGAGCTCTGCCAATGGCAATGTGACCCAGCATGCAGACATAAAAGCTGTGTACAATGCCTCTGGGAAATACCCTGCACTGGTAGGTTTTGACTTCTCTAACGCCACAGGAAAAAGTGAGGCTAACAGCTATAATAGAAGCTACATTCGTGCAAGCATAGACTTGGCAAAGGACACTTACAAGCGAGGCGGGTTGCCTGCATTCACTTGGCATTGGCGCGATCCGAGCAGAGGCAGTGATGCGTTCTATACGAGTGATACGAACATGAAGATTTCGTCGGCAATGAACAGCGACGGCTCGTGGAACACTTCTTCTGTATTGTACAAGAACATAATGAAAGACATTGATGTCGTTGCTGACTTTTTCCTTGAGATGCAAAAAGCAGGAGTGGCTTGCATTTTTCGCCCGTTGCATGAGGCAAGCGGAGGCTGGTTCTGGTGGGGGCGCGAGGGTGCAAAGCCATTCTGCAAACTGTATCAGCTGATGTATGACGAGATGGTGAGAGTGAAGGGTGTGCATAATGTGATCTGGGTATGGAATGCCGCTCCAGAGGATAAGGATTGGAATCCAGGCGACGATTTGTATGATGTGGTTTCGGCTGACATCTACAATGATAGCTTTGACTATTCGAGCAACTATGCCTATTTTGAGAAGTTGAAGGTGCTGACAGGCGGCAAGAAGATAGTGGCGCTGTCGGAGAATGGTCCTATTCCTGACATTGAGAAGGAGGTAGAGGAAGATGCAGTGTGGTCATGGTGGATGCCTTGGTATCAGACATGGAATGGCAACTTCGTAAACAAGACGAGCAAGGAGGAATGGAAGAAGTGCATGGGAGATAGCCGCGTGATTACTCTTGAGGATATGGCAGGCGTATGGGATTCGTATGTTTCTGTCCCAAAGATAGAAGCAGAGAATAGCAGTGTGCGCATAGTTTTCGACCTGAGCGGAAGGAGACTTAATTCCGTGCCAGAGAGGGGAGTGTATATTGTGAATGGCAAGAAATATGCGAAATAGCAATGAAGAGTGTAAACTTCCTTATAACCACGGCAAATACTAAAAAACTCATGAAAACCTTTTGTTTTTCAAAGAAAAGGAGTACTTTTGCATAAAAAGAAATCCGAATGAGAAAACTCTGTGTGGCAATATTGATGATGACAGTGGCTGTGGGCATGAAGGCGCAGCAGCTGGATTTGTCGGGCATGTGGCATTCATCACTGGGCGAATGTCGTCTGCCAGGCACCACCGACGAGAGCCGTCTGGGTGGCGGAGTGCATCCTACAGATGTTACTACGCAGCTCACAAGACTGTTTCCGTACAGTGGTGTTGTGACTTACGAGCGTGATGTGGAGATACCAGAGTCTATGGTGGGCAAGAGCGTGAGATTGGTGATGGAGCGCACCAAGCCAAGCACAGTGTGGATGGATGGCGACAGCATAGGAAGCTGTGATAGGCTTTATGCACCTCATGTGTATGAGCTTCCTGTGTCGAAAGGCGGCAAGCATCATCTGAAAATCAGAATTGACAATAGCAGCGAGGCTGTGCCTCAGGGAGTGCATGGCTCACATGCGTGGACAGATGCCACGCAGACCAACTGGAACGGAATCATCGGCAGGTTCTGCATCGAGGCAAAGCCACGAACTCACATCGTGAGCATGCAGCTGGAGCCAGATGTGGATTTGAATGTGGTGAAGGCCCACATTGTGGTGAATGTGGACAAGAAAGGCAAGTATGAGCTGAGATTGCAGCGCAACACATACATGGACGAAACGGAGGATGAATGCAGCGTGGCGGAGCTGTTTGCCTGGACTAAGGGCGCACAGAGCGTGACGATGGTGCTCGACATGGGCGACGATCCGAGAATGTGGAGCGAGTTTCATCCCGACCTCTACACCGTGACAGCAGTTCTGAAAGGCAAGGGAACGGGTGACGAAATGACCGAGAGATTCGGCATGCGAAGATTTGCTGTGGAGGATGGTCAGTTTGCAATCAATGGCAACAAGACTTTCCTGCGTGGCACTCACGATGCATGCGTTTTCCCGCTCACAGGCTATTGCCCTGCCGATGTGGAGCAATGGAAGAGAATGTTCAGCATTGCTAAGCAGTACGGAATAAATCACTATCGTTTCCATTCCTACACTCCTACAGAGGCGGCATTCACGGCAGCTGATGAATTAGGAATATATCTTCACACAGAATTGCCGCTGTGGGGCACTATCGACAGCACTACGGTGGCTCAGAATGAGTATCTGACCGAGGAAGCTCTGTCGGTGGTGAGATGCTTTGGCAACCACCCGTCGTTTGTGAGCCTTGGCCTTGGCAATGAGCTGTGGGGCGATCAGGGCATTATGCTTGAAATGCTTGACAAATGCCGCGAGATATCCTATGGCAGGCACTTGTTCTCGTATGGGTCGAACAATGATCTCGGCTGGAAGGGTCCAAAGGAAGGTGAGGACTTCTACATCACTTGCCGCGTGGGAGGTGGTGAAGGATTCAGCACTCATGCGCGCACTTCATTCTCCTTTGCCGATGCCGACAATGGCGGCATCCTGAACTCTGTGAGGCCAAACACGGATGACGATTTCCGCAATGTGGTGAAGCTGTGCAAGACACCGATTGTGAGTCACGAGACGGGACAGTTCCAGATTTACCCAGACTACCGAGAGCTGCCAAAATACACGGGAGTTCTGTATCCATACAACCTCGAGATTTTTCGCGACCGCCTGAAGGAAAACGGACTGACGGGGCAGATAGATGAGTTTCATGAAAGCACAGGCAAATGGGCAATCGACTGCTACAAGGCAGACATGGAATATTGCCTCCGCACCCCTAAGTTTGGTGGCTATCAGCTGCTCGACATCAAGGATTATCCAGGGCAGGGAAGTGCCCTTGTTGGCATACTCGATGCCTTCATGGACAGCAAGGGACTTGTGACCCCCGAAGCATTCAGAGGCTGGAATGCTCCTATAGTTCCTTTAGCAAGAATGGAGTCGCATTGCTTCGTTGCCGACCAGGTGCTGAAGTTTGATATTGCTCTGTGCAATTATACAGAAGACGATTATCGCCAGCCGCTCAAATGGAGCGTTGTGAGCGTTGATGCCGATGGCAATGAAACATCAGCGTATAAGCAAGAAGGCGTAATAGACTATGTAGAGGCATGGCAAGGCGAGGTAAGCTACATTGAGTGCGTCACGCTGCCGCTGTCAAAAATTAAGGTTCCTACTCAGCTCAGAATCAATCTCACCACGGGAGAGTACTCCAACTTCTACAATGTGTGGGTGTATGTGCCAGAGGAAGAAGTAGGAGCAGAGCTGGCGCAAACGCTCAATGTGCTGCTTGTTGACACCCTGTCCGACGCCACTTTGCGACAATTGAAGAATGGTGCCACTGTGCTTCTCGCTCCCAAGCATCAGAGCATAGAGAAGCAATCGGTAGGCGGAATGTTCACTCCCGACTACTGGAACTATGCCATGTTCAAGACCATATCCGAAAACAACAACAGGCCTGTGTCACCAGGCACATTGGGCATGCTCATGAATCCGAAGCACCCGCTCTTCAAGCATTTCCCAACAGAAGGACGCAGCGACTGGCAGTGGTGGACAATTGCATTGAACTCGCATCCGCTCATACTGAACTCGCTCAGCAAGGATTACCGCCCAGTGATTCAGACGGTGGACAATGTGGAGCGCAACCACAAGCTGGGCATTCTGATGGAATTTGCTGTGGGCAAAGGCAAGCTGCCCATCACCACAACCGACCTGAACGC
Source organism: Candidatus Minthosoma caballi (assembly GCA_018064505.1). Lineage (GTDB taxonomy): Bacteria > Bacteroidota > Bacteroidia > Bacteroidales > Bacteroidaceae > Minthosoma > Minthosoma caballi. The sequence goes on from JAGHVC010000159.1 coordinate 13,245, forward strand.
AATCTGCGAGCATTACGAAGGATGTGCATTCGCCAATGCTTTGGTTCGCTATGCCGCCAGTGACGACTGCAAGCCTGCGACTGCAATCACTATGGAAGAACTTAACACCCTGCTGTACAGCGAAACGAAGGTGCGCGACATTCAGGGCGTGAAAAATATAACAGATTATAATAACCATGAATGAAGTAATAACCGAGATTACGCCATTGTCAAATCGTGACTGTTTCTATTTGGCAGATAGACACAAAGACTCCTTCACCTATCCTCTGCACAAGCATGAGGAACTGGAGCTGAACTTCATCGAGCACTGCCAGGGTGCGAAGCGAATTGTGGGCGATAGCATTGAGACGCTGAAAGAGTACGACCTCGTGCTTATAGGCGGCGGCTTGGAGCACGCATGGGAGCAGAACGAGTGCACCAGCAGCAACATGCGAGAGATTACTATCCAGTTCTCAGCCGATTTGCTGGGCAAGACTTTGCTGGAGAAAAACCAGATGAGCAGCTTGCGCAAGCTGATGGAAAATGCTCAGAATGGCATTGCATTCGATCTCTCGGCAATAATGAGAATGTATGACCGCATAGACGAGATAACTCGCACGCAACCAGGATTCTATCGCGTGCTGAAGCTGTTGGAAATCCTTTACGAACTCTCTTTGCAGGACGACTACCATCTGCTCACTTCGTCTGCGTTTGCTCATGTCCACACCACTCCCGACAGCCGCCGCGTGAAGAAAGTGGAGGAGTTTATCGACAAGCACTTCCGCGATGAAATCCGATTGCAGACATTAGCAGAGCTTGCCAACATGACTCCGACTGCATTCAGCCGATTCTTCAAGCTGCGCACAGGCAAGAGCATCTCCGACTACATTATCGATGTTAGGCTTGGCTATGCAGCGCGCATGCTTGCCGACAGCACCAATTCGGTGGTGGAGATATGCTACGACTGCGGATTCAACAATGTGAGCAATTTCAACCGCATTTTCAAGAAAAAGAAGGGATGCACTCCGAGTGCTTTTCGTGAGAACTACCATAAGAATAAGGTGATAGTTTAAATGAAGAATGAAAAATGAATAATGATAAATGAGGGATGAAAAGTGAAGAATGAGGAATGAGGGATGAGGAATAGATAATGAGAAATGATAAATAACAGAATTAACTAATAAAGTAAAATGAGGAATATGACAAAGAAACTATTATCAGTATTAGCTCTCGTTGCAGTGATGCTGTCAAGCTGTGTGAGCACAGAAACAGCGTATGTGAGAGTGAAGGACGGCAAGTTCTATCAGGGTGAGAAAGAGTATCGTTATGTAGGTACCAACTTCTGGTATGGAGCAATCCTTGCCAGCGAGGGCCGTGGTGGCAACAGAGAACGCCTGCTCAAGGAGCTTGACGACATGAAGTCTATTGGCATCGACAATGTGCGAGTGCTGATTGGCGGTGATGGCCGCGAAGGTATCCCAAGCCACATTGCGCCTAAGCTGCAATTGGAGCCAGGCGTGTATAACGACACAATTCTGCAAGGTCTCGACTACATGATGGCTGAGCTGGAGAAGCGCGACATGAAGGCTATTCTCTATTTCAACAATGCCTGGGAATGGAGCGGCGGCTATGGCGCTTACCTCGACTGGGCAGGATTCAGCGGAGATGTGCAGAGCAGCGACGGAAGTGGCGAGATGAAGCACTTCGACGGAACTCCTGTGCCAAGCATCGACGGATGGTGGGAGTTTATGCAGTATGTAGGCAACTTCATTGTCAACGATACAGCCAAAGCACTTGCAGCTCAGCATGTTAGGAATATGGTCACTCGTGTGAACACCGTCACAGGAAAGCCTTACACAGAGTCTCCAGCATTGATGGCATGGGAGATTGCCAACGAGCCACGCTGCTTTATCAACGACTCCCTGCATCGAGCAAAGTTTGTGGAGTGGATTGACGAGCAGAGCACCCTCATCAAGAGCCTCGACCCTAACCACCTCGTGACTACAGGCAGCGAAGGCATGCACGGATGCGAGGACAGCTGGGAACTGTTTGAGCAGATCCACACTGTGCCAAACATCGACTATGCGTGCATTCACATTTGGCCATACAACTGGGGATGGCTGGGTAAATTCAACCAGAACTACGATGCCGACAAGGCTGTGAGCGAGAATGCAGACGATCCAATCGTGACAAAAGTAGATACTGCATGCGCCCTTACATTGGATTACATCAATCGCAGCTACGAACTGATGCACAAAGCCGGCCGCCCAGTGGTGCTTGAAGAGTTTGGCTATCCACGCGATCGCTTCATCTTCACTCCGGGCTCTCCAACAAAGGGACGCGACGCATATTATAAGTATGTATTCTCCATCATTCGCGATTCAGGCAAGATTGCAGGTTGCAACTTCTGGGGATGGGGTGGCTCTGCCAATGTGAAGCACACCATTTGGCAGCCATACGACGACTATGTATGCGACCCAGCTCAGGAGGAGCAAGGACTCAACTCAGTCTTCATGGTGGATGAGAGCACTCTGCAGATTATCAAGGACATGAAGCCATAAGAGG
>JAGHVC010000187.1 GCA_018064505.1 Candidatus Minthosoma caballi
GTTTTATAAAAATAAATAGAGAAATGGTTTAAAAAATTTTTTATTAACAATTTTTAATTTTTTATTTATTTTTCGCATTCCTAAGGAATCAACCTACACCCTACACCCTTTTTGCTACGCAAACAGATAATATGTGTTTGTAATCGGAAACAATTTCCTTTTTGGCGTTGTTTTTGCGACTTATTGTAATGACGCCAAATTGCTTATTGCCACCTCCACTACCTATGCTCGTCACCCCTGTGAGCTCGCAAGGCTACAGTTCGTGGGCGTATGCCCGTCACCTCCGTGAGCCCGCAAGGCTACAGTACACAGTCGTATGCCCGTCACCTCTGTGAGCTTGCAAGGTTACAGTTCACGGTCGTATGCTCGTCACCTCCGTGAGCCTGCAAGGCTACAGTCTGGAGAAGGGAAAGGCATAAAGAAAAAGGCTAAGGGATTCGTCTCTTAACCCCTTAGCCTTTAACCTTTAACCGTTAACCTTTAACCGTTAATAAGCTCTCGCAATGAGCACACGAGCAACGGCTGGCTTGCCGCTGACCATATCGACGCCTGGAGTTTGCTCGAACATATATGGTACGCAACGGATTGTTGCCTGTGTGTCTTCCTTAATCTTAGCCTCGGTTTCGGCTGTTCCGTCCCAGTGACAGAGGAAGAAGCCGCCGTCCTTTATCTTCTCCTTGAACTCTTCGTAGTCTTCGCATTCGTAGATGTGAGCATCGCGATAGTCAACGGCTTTCTTGTAGATGTTCTTCTGGATGTCATCGAGAAGATTCTTGATGTATTCCTCTATTCCTTCGATGCTAACAGACTCTTTTTCAAGAGTGTCACGACGCATGATTTCAACAAGTCCTTGCTCGAGGTCGCGAGCTCCAAGCACGAGGCGTACAGGCACACCCTTGAGCTCGTAGTCGGCAAACTTGAAGCCTGGGCGCTTGTTGTCGGCATTGTCGTACTTCACGCTGATGCCCATCTTCTTGAGGTTTGCAACGATAGCTGCAGCTTTCTCGTCGAGCATTGCCATCTGGTCGCCCTTACCGATTGGGATGATGACAACCTGAATTGGTGCAAGTGCAGGAGGAAGCACGAGGCCGTTGTCGTCGGAGTGAGTCATAATGAGGGCACCCATGAGACGAGTTGATACTCCCCAAGATGTTGCCCATGCGTACTCTGGCTTGTTCTCCTTGTTGAGGAACTGCACATCGAATGCCTTGCCGAAGTTCTGACCGAGGAAGTGAGATGTGCCGCTCTGGAGAGCTTTTCCGTCTTGCATCATTGCCTCAATTGTGTATGTGTCGAGAGCTCCAGCAAAACGCTCTGTCTCGCTCTTCACGCCTTGAACGACTGGCACTGCCATGTACTCTTCTGCAAACTTAGCATAGATGGCAAGCATCTGCTTTGCACGCTCTTCTGCCTCTTCGCGAGTAGCGTGAGCTGTGTGGCCTTCCTGCCAGAGGAACTCTGATGTACGAAGGAAGAGGCGGGTGCGCATCTCCCAGCGCATGACATTGCACCACTGGTTGCAGAGGATTGGAAGGTCGCGGTATGAGTTAATCCAGTTCTTGTATGTGTTCCAAATGATTGTCTCTGAGGTAGGGCGGATGATGAGTTCCTCTTCGAGCTTGGCTGCAGGGTCAACAACTACGCCATCGTGAGTCTCGTTTGTCTTGAGGCGATAGTGAGTAACCACTGCACATTCTTTTGCAAAGCCTTCCACATGTTCTGCCTCGCGGCTGAGGAAGCTTTTTGGAATAAGGAGAGGGAAGTAAGCGTTCTGCACGCCTGTCTCCTTGAACATGTCGTCAAGCACACGCTGCATTTTTTCCCAGATTGCATATCCGTATGGCTTGATCACCATACATCCTCTCACATCTGCCTGCTCGGCGAGGTCTGCTTTCACCACAAGCTCGTTATACCACTTAGAGTAGTCTTCTGAGCGCTTAGTCAGGTCTTTAAGTTCTTTTGCCATATTATATTTTTTTGATTTTCTTAGTAAGAAAGGGCTTCAAAAATCCCAATTGAACTGCAAAATTATTAAATAAAATTGAAAAAACACTTTGATTTGTCAATAAAATCTAAATGAGGTGTTGTATATTAACAAAAATGACGATATTTGCATTAGTTTTTAACTCTTTGTAGCAACGAATACATTATATTAATAATAAAAACAAAGACGCGATTATGAAGAATTTTAAGTTTACAGCAGTCGCATTGGCTGTACTTGTTATCCTTTCAGGATGTGGAGCAACAAACACCACAAAAGGTGGACTTATTGGCGGTGGCGGCGGTGCTGCTCTTGGCGCACTTGTTGGCAACCTTATTGGTAAGGGTGCAGGCCATGAGTCTCGTGGCACAATCATCGGTACAGCTGTAGGTGCTGCAGTCGGTACAGGTGCAGGCCTTCTCATTGGCAAGAAGATGGATAAAGCTAAGGCTGCTGCAGAGGCTGTGGCTAATGCTCAGGTTGAATCAGTTCAGGACAACAACGGTCTTGAGGCTGTAAAGGTTACATTCGACAATGGCATTCTCTTCCAGGTAGGCAAGTCTAACCTTCAGGCAGGTGCTCAGTCATCACTCAAGCAGTTCGCTCAGAATGTGCTCAATGTTTACACTGACTGCGATGTTTCTATCAATGGCTTTGCAAGCTCTGATGGCTCTGACGCTACAAACCTCACACTTAGCCAGAACCGTGCCGACGCAGTGAAGAACTATCTCACTGGCACTTGCGGCGTTTCTTCTTCTCAGATTAAGAGCTCAACTGGCTATGGCGAAGATCCACAGTACCTTATCTACGACGCTAACGGCAAAGAGAACATGGCTGCAAGCCGCCGTGTAGAGGTTTATCTCTATGCTTCTAAGGCTATGATTGATGCAGCTAACGCTGGCACACTTCAGTAATTTCTTTATAAATGAAGAAAATAGGAACTTTTATCAAATGGATGCTGCTCGTGATTTTCGCGGGTAGCATTCTTCTTGTTTTGCTATTTAAGTTCGTCCCAGTTCCTTGTTCGCCACTTATGTTTATAAGGGCTTGTGAGCAAGTTGGCAATGGGGAGCAGATACGCTGGCATCACGAATGGGTGCCGCTGAACGAAATAAGCCCCGACCTTCCGCTGGCTGTGATGTCGAGCGAAGATCAGAACTATCTCATTCATCATGGATTTGATTTCGACGCGATTAAGCGTGTGATGGAGGAGAGAGAGAAAGGGGAGAGATTCCGCGGTGGCTCTACCATAAGTCAGCAAACGGCGAAGAATGTGTTCCTATTCCCAACGAAGTCAGAGGGAAAACTTGCTTGGTTTCGCAAAGGAGTAGAGGCTTATTTCACTATTCTCATGGAGTTCATGTGGGATAAGCAGAGAATAATGGAGGTTTATCTTAACACGATTGAGATGGGCGACGGCATATATGGCGCTCAGGCTGTGGCTCAGGAACACTTTGGCTGCGATGCTAAGGACCTTAATCGCAATCAGTGTGCAATGATAGCGGTGACTCTGCCTAACCCGTTGAAATTCAATTCTGCTAATCCTACAAACTATTTATACAAGCGACAAGCATGGTGCTTGCGCCAAATGAAGTGGCTCGGCAAGTTTCCTATGACAGCGGAGGAACAAAAGGAAATGGAAGAAAGTAAAATGAAGAATGAAAAGTGAAAAATGAAGAATGTGGATTGCTTTCGAATATGGCAGGCTTCTATTTATAAGTCATATCTACATTCTTCATTTTTCGTTTTTCATTTTTTTTCATTTCATTTAATGCTGCAAGACAGGTTGGCGTCTTTAGGCTTTGAGATGTACAAGTTGGTTGCATTGCCAGTGAGCGTGAGCTTTGGAGAGCCATCATTGTAAACGGTGAGACGCTCGATGTCAACATCGGCGGTGAAAGTTGTTGCGAAACGGAAATTGAACATCGCGTCGTCAGCTTTCAAATGCTTGATTGAAACATTTGCTTTGCTTGTTGCTTCGAACTTGAAGTTCTTGCATTCTACTTCGCCGAGAGTGATGGAACCGTTGTCGAGCGATCCGATTTGGATGCTCTCGCTTTCCCATTTGCCATCGAACACGAAGTTGCCTGTGCCGCACACAGATGCACACTCGAGTGAAGGGGCAGAGATGTGCATAGTCACAAGGTTGTTGGCGCCGTATAGGTTTATGTCCTTGTTGGCATCGCCTTGAAGGCTGACAGTGAGTATGTTGCTGTCGAAATTGGTGCTAACATAAGGTAGCAAAGCGCTGTCGCCCTCCACGGTGATGTTGTAATCTCCAGGGGTGAAGATTACATTCACGCTGCCAACATTGGTGATGTAGCTGAACTCGCTCGGTATGCTGAGCGGTTTTTTTATTATGTTTCGTTTCTCTGTTTTTGTCTCTTGCTTTTCTTGTTGAGGGGCTGGTGCGTTGTTGCTGTTTGTGCAAGAAAAACATGCTGCGTAGAGAACTATCAAAGGGAAAATGAATCGTTTCATATTGTTGCTGAAAGTCAATTGCTGTTAATAAAATTCAAAGTTAGCATTTTTTGTAGAAAAGAGCAAATATTCTTTTCTCATTCTTTCTATTTTGCCATTTTTTTAGTATCTTTGCATATTAAATAATGTGTGGCATGCATATAGGGTTCTTTTTGGAGCGTGCTGCAACATTGTTGTGATATAATTTTTTCAACAACAAAAACTAAAATTATGGCAGTAGAAAACAAATACATTACTGTGGCTTACAAGCTCTATACAAAGGAAGATGACGAGGAGGTTGAAACTCTCGTAGAACAATGCAACGAGGAGCATCCGTTCCAATTCATCAGCAAGCTTGGTGTTGTGCTTCCTGCTTTTGAGGAAGGTGTTGCTAATGTGGAAAAAGGCGGTGCGTTTGACTTTGTGATTCCTTGCAAGGATGCTTACGGAGAGTTCAATGAAGAGCTCATGTTTGATGTGGAGAAGTCTATCTTCATGATTGATGGCAAGTTTGATGATAAGCATATTTTTGATGGCAATATTGTGCCAATGCGCGGAGAGGATGGAAGCGTGTTCAACGCTACTATCATTGAGGTGAAGGAAGATGCTGTGACTCTTGACTTGAATCACCCTCGTGCAGGTCAAGATCTTCACTTCGTAGGCATTGTGGTGGAGAATCGCGTTGCAACAAACGAGGAGGTGTCGGAACTTCTCAACATGATGAGTGGTGGCTGTGGTGGCCACTGCGGAGGCGGCTGTGGCGGCAATTGTGGTGGAAGCTGCGCAGGTGATTGTGGAGGCGATTGTGGAGAAGGTGGCTGCGGTTGTAAGTAATAAGTAAAAGCAAAAGAAAATCTCTCATGCGCAATACTTTTGGAAATATATTCACGCTGACAACCTTTGGCGAAAGCCATGGTGCAGGAGTTGGTGGCGTAGTGGATGGATTGCCTGCTGGCATTGACATTGACCTTGACTTCATACAGGGTGAGCTTGATCGTCGCAAGCCAGGACAGAGCAAAATCACTACAGGAAGACAGGAAGGCGATGTGGTTGAAATCCTCTCTGGTGTGTTTGAGGGCAAATCGACAGGATGTCCTATTGGATTCCTTGTTCGCAACACAAATCAGCACTCAAAGGATTATGAGAATGTTCGCAATGTCTATCGCCCTTCCCATGCAGACTATACTTACAGTACGAAGTACGGGTTGCGTGATCATCGTGGCGGTGGCAGAAGCTCAGCTCGCGAGACAATCTCTCGATGCGTAGGAGGTGCGTTCGCAAAGTTGGCTCTTCGTCAGATGGGTATTGAAGTGATTGCCTATACATCTCAGGTGGGAAGCATTGCTTTGGAGCGAGATTACCACAAGTATGATTTTTCTCAAATCGAGAGTAATCCTGTGCGTTGTCCTGATCAGGAGAAAGCTAAGGAAATGGAACAGTTGATACTTGATGTCAAAACTGATGGAGACACTATTGGAGGCGTGATTACTTGTGTTGTGAAGGGTTGTCCTGCAGGACTTGGCGAACCTGCGTTCTCTAAGCTTCATGCTGAGCTTGGAGCAGCAATGCTTGGCATTAATGCTGTGAAGGGGTTTGAGTATGGAGAAGGTTTTGACGGAGTAGGGCAGAGAGGTTCAGAGCAGAACGATATTTTCTTTAATGATAATGGCTTGATAAACACTCGCACTAATCACAGTGGAGGTGTTCAGGGAGGCATAAGTAATGGACAGGATATTTATTTCCGTGTTCTATTTAAGCCCGTAGCTACTCAGCTTCGTCCTCAGCCAACAGTGAATAAGGATGGTGAGGAAACTGTGCTTGAGGTGAAGGGCCGTCATGATCCATGTGTGTTGCCTCGTGCTGTGCCAGTGGTAGAGGCAATGGCTGCGATGACAATTCTTGACCATTATCTTTTGAATAAAACAGTGAAATTGTAACAATAAATAAAGCTAATATTATGAATAAAGTAATGCTTATTGGCAATGTGGGGGCTGACCCTCAGGTGAAATATCTTGAGCAGGGTGTGTGCGTGGCGCAATTGCGTCTTGCAACAACAGAGCGTGGCTACACTCTTCAGAATGGCACTCAGGTGCCAGATCGTACAGAATGGCACACATGCATCTTCTGGCGCAAACAGGCTGAAGTGGTTGAGAAGTTTGTGCACAAGGGAGATAAAATATATGTGGAAGGCAAGATACAATCACGCGATTGGACAGATAAGCAGGGCATCAGCCGTAAGACGATTGAGATTATGGCGGATAACCTTGAGCTTCTTTCTCCAAAGCCAAACATGAATCCTGCTCAACCAACTGCTACTCCAGCAACAAAGCCTGAAACTCCTGCTGCAGTCACTCCTCAAGAGAATGGTAATGAGTATCCTTTTTAATAGATAAAAATGAATAAAGACATTACTATCATAGCAGGCCCATGCGTGATTGAATCAGCAGAATGCCTTGAGATTGTGGCAGAGGAACTTGTGCGCTTGAATGCTAAGTATGACATAGACATTATTTTCAAGTCTTCTTTTGATAAGGCTAACCGCACAAGTATTCGCTCATATAGAGGACCTGGACTTGCAAAGGGCATGCAGATGCTTGGGGATATCAAGGAGAAGTATGGATTGCGAATCCTAACTGATATTCATGAGAGTTATCAGGCGCAAGCTGCAGGAGAGGTGGCTGATGTGCTTCAAATTCCTGCTTTTCTTTGCCGACAGACGGATCTTCTTGTTGCTGCAGCTCGCACTGGCAAGATTGTGAATATTAAGAAGGCTCAGTTCTTATCAGGAGTTGACATGGAATACCCAGTACAAAAGGTGCGAGAAAGTGGTAATGACAATGTTTGGCTCACAGAACGAGGCAACATGTATGGTTACAACAATCTTGCTGTTGATTTCCGTAACATTGCTGATATGCATAAGTACACAGATACTGTTATCATGGACTGCACTCACTCTGTGCAGCGCCCAGGAGCTGCAGGAGGAAAGACTGGCGGTAATCGTGAGTTCGTTCCTGCAATGGCTCTTGCAGCAAAGGCGTTCGGTGCTAATGGCTACTTCTTTGAAGTGCATCCTGATCCTGACAATGCTTTAAGCGATGGCCCTAACATGCTTCAGCTTTCTGACATGGATAATGTGGTAGCATCACTCATTAATTAATAACAACAGAAATTAATACCATTTCAAATGGAATCAAAGATATTTGCAGAAAGATGTTTGCGTGACGAAGCTCAGGCTTTGCTGGATCTTATTCCTCAGCTTGATAGTAGTTTTGAGCAAGTCGTAGAACTCATTCATCGCTGCAATGGACATGTAGTTGTCACAGGAGTGGGAAAATCGGGGCATGTCGGTGCGAAGATTGCTGCTACATTGGCAAGTACAGGCACTCCTGCTATTTATCTCAATACCTTAGATGCTCTACATGGCGACTTGGGCATGATTATGCCTGAAGATATTGTGCTGATGATTAGTAACTCGGGGAATACAGACGAATTGCTGCATGTTATAGCTTCGCTTGAGGAACGCCATATTCCAATTGTGGCTATGACTGGAAGCAAAGATTCTCTCATTGCCCAACATTCTGATTATCATATTTCGGTGAAAGTAGAGAAGGAGGCTTGTCCTCTTAATCTTGCTCCAACATCAAGCACAACTGCTGCTATGGCTATGGGAGATGCATTGGCTTGTGCTTTGATGGAGGTTAGAAAGTTTAAGGCAAAAGATTTTGCTCAGTTTCATCCAGGTGGTAGCTTAGGTCGCAAGCTTCTTGTGAAAGTTAAGGATGTGATGTATACTGATAATTTCCCAATAGTTCCTCCAACAATGCGTCTTTCTGATGCTCTTATGACCATCAGTAATGGAAAGCTTGGTCTTGGCGTTGTGATGGAAAATGAGAATATCTTGGGTATTATTACAGATGGTGATATTCGCCGTGCAGTGGAGGGGGCTCAACAAAACTTCATAAACTTATCTGTAAGCGATGTGATGACTCGTGCACCAAAGACTATTAGCCCTGAGGCAAAACTGAATACGATTCAGCAGATGTTCCGCAAGCATAAGATTCACTCTCTCCTTGTTGTTGAGCAAGGCAAGCTTGTTGGTATTGTTGATTACTTTGCAATAATGAACTAATTATTTTGTACATACATCATTCTGAATGATAAAAGACATAAGCATAATGCTTGGGAAAAAACAAGTACCAAGTGTTATGCTTATGTCTTTTATTATTGTTGTGAAAATCGCTTACTTTGTATTGCTAAGAAATTTTTGTGTACTTACTTATTGAATTTAATCATAGAAATTCCAACTCAACCCGAAGCGTAGGGCAGTTGGGTTCATTGGGTATCCTGGTCCCCAGAAGTAACGGCCAGTTCCTTGGTTGAGATGGTAATATTGAACATAGAATCGAGTGCGCTTCAAGTCAAAGTTTGCATACACGCTTACAATAGGGTAGTTGCCAATCTTGACAGTTTTGTTAGCATTTTGATTCATGAATTGTCCGAGCACAGGAGAGTAATCAGGTGCGTTGTATTCCGTGAAATAGCGAAGGTCGGCTCCAAAATCAGTCTTGAGTACTTTGGCTATTTTGAACCGCAGGTAGAGATTGTTGTATGTGCTTAATGCTGGTAGTGATAAAACTTGATCACTTGCAGTCGTGTGCTGGTATGTAATGTCATTGTCGAAGTGAAGAGGGCCAAGTTTAAAGTTTTGACGCAAATTGATGCTCATAACTTGTATATAGTCCTTGCATTGCACAGGAGTGATGTTGTTTGTTACAACCTGTTTGTCTGAATTTGTAGGATAAGTAATAGTGATTCCGTTGTTTTGGAAATAGCTATAATTCTTTATGTTTTCGATTCCTGCTGTAATCTTAGTGTCTGTGTGTGGTATGGTGATAACAGCTTCAATTCGCTGACGGAATTCTTTATTCGTCTTTAAATCCCACCATGCATGCTTTGAGTGATAGTGTCGGAAGTAGAAAGTTGGGTGAAGATTATGTATGTAGCCATTGATAGCTATTTGAGCAGTATCTCCTAAAAGAGGAATATTTGCTTCTCCATGCCCGTTGATTTCGAATTGTCCTCTGTTCTCACCTTCTGGTACGAATTCTGCATTAAGATTATAATGGAAAGTGCTTCCTTGTGTACGAACAATCTGTCCACCAATAAGAATGTTATGTTCGCTGTATTTTTTATTGTATGTATCTGGAAATCCGATGAGTGGATGGTTTTCTGGATTGATATAATCTGGCATGGTATATGACATATACTCATAACCAACATATGCATCAAGTCCGAAAACTGCATATTTGTTGAATCCCTCACATAGTGAAAGACCTGCTGTGTTGCGAATGCTGAAGTTCTTTGTACGGTCCTCTATAGAATCACCAGGCAAGAATGTATATGAATGGTAATCAGCTGGGTCTGTGTATGCTCGGTAGTTTCTCATCATCTTCATCAGTTTGAAGGTGTGGAAGAAACGGCTCACGGGCACAAACTCCTCTTTTGTCGTGACAGAATCAATCTCGATTGTGCGATAGAAGCCAATGTTGTAATGATGATTGAGAAATAAGACATCATGCTCTTGGCGGTTCCATGTTTGTGAGAGGTATGTAGGAATGTCGGATGATGTATAGTTGGATGGCATACCCTCTGGATTAGTTATGTAGCCTTCATCTGTTATTCCACCATTCTCACCCATTTTCATGAAATTATGCTGATAGTAAAGGTGCATGTTGTATTTGTCACCTAGGTACGATCCCCATGCGCTTGCATTCATGAACGAAGTTGCTTGGTTGTCATAGTAGCCTTGGCCATAGATATAGTGGAAGATGCCTCCAAAATTGATTCGCTTGCCAGCATTGTTGGTGTATGTGACCTTTACATGGTCATCACCTGTTGTCTTTGAGCCGCACCAATTGTAATTCACATTCATGAAAGGAGACTTGGTGTTGTAGAATGTGAAATGCTCGGTGTCAACAAAGAACATGTCGTATGGATCGGTGAAGAGGAAATTGCTCATACGAGGTCTTTCCATGAAAATGCGAGACAGGCGGGGAGAACCGACATTGCCTAAGGTGTTGTAGTGACCTTGCTTGCCTTCTGGCAGATCCGCATTCTGATAAAGGTAGCTTATAGTATCGACAATAGCAGGTCTTATATTACCGAATTTCTCGTCTATTGTCCATGCCCATATATCATTTGGGACAATCTTCCCTTTCTCACGGCTAGACAGAGAGTCTGGACGAGAATCCATGCTCAAATCAGTGTTTGATTCAAGTTCGGAGACAATGCGCTGCGCAAATGTGGCGGTACTTATAGCCAGCGTGAGAATTAGTATGGATAGATGCTTGATGCTCAATGTGTTGATGTGCTTTTTCTTCTTTAGAACATGAAACGCAAATAGAATTCAATGAGCTTAAGGAATACAGCTCCAAATCCTATTCCGAAGAAAAGGGCTTTCTGTTCTGGTAGTATGAAGTAGATGACAATTGCTGCGGCGAATAGAAGCATGAAAGACCAATTGAGTACCTTGCGGGCAATCATCACTTTATCTGTGCCTTTCTTGTGCCATTTATGGCTGCTTTGTTTCTTACTGTCAGCAACTGCGTCTGCTATTATTTTGTCAATTTCGTCCGAATTCATCTTGAGTTTATCTTGTATTATTTGCTTGCAGCCTCAAGAATCTCTTTCTTAAGCTCGTCAACCAAATCGATAGTCTTAATGCGGAACTTTCCAGGAATCTTACGAAGTTCGCCTTTCTTGTTTATGCATTCCTTGTCTGTAATCCAGTCTTCTGCAGCCATACGAACAAAGTTGCCTTCTCCTTGATCTACATTGAATGATAGTGTGTGCATGTTGAAATCAACCTTGCCGTCACCTATTGTAAGATCGAGCATGTAGAAAACTTGTGTGTAATTTTTAGCAAGGGTTTTAATTGAGAAGATGAGTTCTTCTGCGCCAACGCACTTAATGATTCCATTCTGCTTATCTGCCGATTTCACGAGTGAGTACTCAATGTTCTTAAAGAAATCAGGGTCAGTGTAAACGCCTCTTACGCTATTAGGCTCGTAGCGAAGGCTTGCCCACTGAGCAACATTTTGATATATTTGTTCTTTTGTCTTTCCTGGCACAGCTATTGTGCTAACAAAAGCAACTGCTCCATCTACACTAGGAATAGCACCAGGTTTAGCATATGCTGACATGTCTGCTTTTGCTGCCTTCATTGTCTTACGAGCGAAAAGACCTTCACTCTGTGCTTGCATCATGAATGGAAGAGCTGATGCCATTAATGCGATAATAATCTTTTTCATATTACAGTTGGTGTTAGAATTCTATATTTTAATATTTGTCGATTCAAATCGTTATGCAGCATTGTAACACTTATGCAGTGAAAAACAAATGCTACCTTTGCATAATAATTTGCAAAGGTAGCATTTTTCAGTATTATAGTCAAATATTAATTCTTAAATCTTTCAAAAATACAAATATGACTCTCTATTTACTGTGGACGAGGTGGTTGATTGCGATTCATGGTGTTTCGCCCTTGGTATCTGCTCAAAGCATACATGTGGAAGCGATTAATAGCATTGCGCACTTTATAAACTTTCTTCCAACTTAATACTGTATGAAACTTCTTATAATAAGCATGCTCAACCTCTTTGCTTGATACCTCTAGTTTTGTGAGCTGATCTACAATTTTTGCGTAATCAGACTCACTCATTTTGTTTTCGTCGCATCTCATGCTCTTTATGATAAGGTCGCGCTGTGTCTCTTGAATCTTTCTTGTCTTCTCGTGCATCTCGAAAAAGAGAGGAAAGAATTTGTTTGCTTCGTCAGGAGTGAGCTGTGCTTCGCGAGTGACGAATCCCTTAAGTTCCTTTATGAAATTCTCAGGTGAGAATTCCATTCTTTGCCCACCTTCACCAGGACCAAATCCTCGTCTTTGTCCGCCAGGACCTTGCGCTGCCACAGAAAGGCTGAGTGCTATTACTGCTATAAATAGAAATATTCTGTGCTTCATATATAATAGGGTTTATTCTAATCTTCGTAACCAGCAAGATAATCGTAGATGTCACTATTGTCCACCATGGTGTACTTCATGAAATCCTGACTGTACTGATCCTCTTCGAAATAGTCGGCAGAAGCAATTTGACTGTTTGTGTCGACAGAATTATCTGTTAAGAAAGGAATGAGTTTGAATGACACTGCTGCCACTATAGCTAATGACGCAGCTATCTTAAGAACTTTAGTCCAAGTTCTCTTCTTTTCCAATCCGCCTGTTTCTGTTTTCTTGTTGGCATTGATGCTGATAATATTATTATTCTTCTTCTCAGTCTCAGTATCGTCTTCAGGAATAGCGTCCATAATGCGAGCAGTGAGATTGTCAAAGTAACCTTCTGGCACCTTGAAAGGATACTCAGCACCAGATTCGTTTAGTATTTTCTTATCCATTAAGCTCATATTTCCAGTGTATTTTGTCTTTTTTGACTATTTCTATAGATAAAGGTTTAATATATAAAATGTATTTTTTATCAATTTATTTATTGCTTAGATTGAATAAACTTAGTTATCTTCTCTACAGCAAGGTGGTATGATGCTTTTAGAGCTCCTACGCTTGTTCCTACTTTTTCGGAAATCTCTTCGTACTTTAAGTCTTCAAAATACTTCATACAGAAAACTTGGCGTTGTTTGGTGGGAAGTGTCGAGATCGCTTGTTGGAGCAGCATCTGTGTTGCGTCTCCATCGAAGTTCTCGTCAGCCACAAAGCTGTTTGTACCGGTGAAATCTTCGTCGTCAATAGACTCCATGCCCTTGTTTTGCTTCATCCATGTCATTGATTCGTTATACGCAATTCTGTATAGCCATGTGGTTATTGAAGATTCGCCTCTGAAATTGTCAATTCCTTTCCATGCTTTCAGCATCGTGTTCTGAAGTACATCGTCTGTATCGTCATGATTCTGAACTATGTAATGAATCTGCCAATACAGCTGGCGCGAAAAATGATTGACTAAATCCTCAAACGCTTTCCTTTTAGTGCGAGGATTGTGTAGTCGCTCAATAATTCCTGATTCGTCTAGCTTGGCCATTGGCTGATTATTGTTTTTGTTGAGTTTGACGATGTTTTATAACTATCGTTTAATTATTTATAAAAAAAAGATGAGTTTATGAAAAAAGAAAAAGTGCAGATTAAGGAATCCGCACTTTCCGTATGTTGATAAAGATTGTGTCTATATATTTTTATGAAATCATTACATGCGGTCCTTATATGGAATGAAATAGAGGAATTATCTCAAATAAACTTTTCGTGTAAACTTACCGATCTTTACGATATAGTAACCTTTTTGAAGATGAGCTAAATCAATGCTCTTAGATTGACCTTCTATGCGCTGTGTGTAAACTTTCTCTCCTGTAAGGCTATATATCTCGATGACTAAGCCATCTGCATTCTTTACTCTTAAGTTAGATTCGTTTGCAATAACATTAATTTGATTCTGTTCCATTTCAACTTGATTACGCTGAATGTCCTGTGCATTCATAGCAACAGGCATCGCAAAACAAGCTGCGAAAAGAATCATAAGTATATTTATGTGTAATGATTTCTTCATACTCTATCAATTTTAGTTGCAAATATACGCCTTTTGCAATAGCTGACAAAATATTTTTGAGTTTTTTTTCGCTGTGACACAATAAAAAACTAATAATTTCGTACATGAAGGGGCATGTTTGCAATTAGTTTCCAGATAAAAGACTGTTTATGTGTCGTTTTCCTCCAGCAACAATAAGGATGTCGCCTTCCTCAATAAGCGTCGTAGGGTCAGGATTCATTATAATGTCTTCATCTGGTTTTACAAGACCCATTATGATGCACTTAGCTTTGCGTCGAATGTCGGTTTCTTTGATGGTTTTCCCACAAAGAAAATGTGTGGCTGTGATGCTTATGTTGTCAAGAATAATTTTGCTTTGTTGATTTTTTGACTCACAAATGCTGTTGTCTAGCATTTTTTGGAAATTACTCATCTGAATATCACTTCCAGCAACAACAATTCTGTCGTTAGGGAAGATGCTATTTTCGCCTCCAGGAATGTTGATGTTTATTCCGCTTCTAATAATGCCGACTATGCTAGCGCCAGATAATTTGCGTATGTCTATGTCTTTCAATGCTTTTCCGCAGAATCTAGAAGTCTCTGGTACGACGAATTCTGAAATGTGCAAATCAAGAGCATATAGTATGCTTTCTGTGTCTTTTTGTATGTATTTAGTAGCTTCTAATGCATTCTCTCTGGCATAAAGGTTTTCATTGAACTTTGCAATGATTTGTTTGATACCGGGAGTGATGGAGAGAAGGAAGAATACTCGGTTCCCTATGTTATCGATATTTTTCTTGATAGGCGAAGCTGTTTGATTGCTTGTGTTGCGATAGTTTGCATAACTGTCAAGCATGCGTTTGCTATTTTCTGTCATGTGAGCCTCAAATAAACTAAGGGTAGGGTAAGCAAGGCGCATGATATAAGGTGTTAAGAATGTTGTGATTACAGATACTGCAACCACAATAGGATAAAGCGATTTGTCCGTCACGCCTAAACTTTGGCCAAGAGCAGCAATTATGAATGCGAATTCTCCAATTTGTACGAGTGAGAAGCCTGTTTGGAGCGACACTCTGAGAGATTGCCCAGAGAGGAGTGTTCCGAAAGAACCGAATATAATTTGCCCACAGATAACTATAAAAGTTATAATAGTTATAGGTAACCAATATTGAACTAAAAGCATTGGGTCGATCATCATACCTACAGACACAAAAAAGATGCTGCCGAAAACATTCTTCATAGGTTGCATGAGATGCTCTATTCTTTCCGCTTCAACAGTTTCTGCGAGGACAGAGCCCATTACGAAAGCTCCTAAGGCACTACTGAAACCAGCATTAACAGCAAGTAACACCATGCCTAAACACATTCCAATGGCAAATATTGCAAGAGTCTCGTTGTTTAGATGTTTTTTGAATTTCTTTAAGAATGTTGGAATAATAAGTATTCCCACTACAAACCATATTGCTAAATAAAGCAAAAGCTTTCCTATTTGCATGAGCATCTCTTCTCCCTCGAAAGAGTTTTTCACTGCAATTGAGGAAAGCAATACCATCAGTACAACAGCAAAAAGATCTTCAACAATCAGAATTCCAAAGCATACTTTTGCGAATCTATGTGAGCGTAGTCCTGCTTCGTCAATAGCTTTGAAAACGATTGTAGTGGAAGACATACAAAGCATTCCACCTAAGAATAAAGAATTCATGGTGTCCCAACCCATTAATATGCCAGAGAAAAAGCCTACTCCCATCATGCCAATCACGATGACTGCAGCCCCTGTCAAAGCAGTTGATCCTACTTGAATAAGTTTCTTGAAAGAGAATTCCAATCCTAATGAGAAAAGCAGGAACAAAACTCCCATCTCTCCCCATGTTTCAACGCTTTCTTCGTTGCTTACCCATGATTCTCCCAGCAAATGAGGGCCAACAAGCATGCCGGCAACGATATAGCCTATAACAACGGGTTGTTTGAATAGTTTGAACAGCAAACTAGTGATGCCTGCTGTTAACATTAATATGCAAAAATCGTGTATCATTACTGATGTTGCTTATGCGTGACAAAATTGATAAGTTTTAGATTGTTAATTTTCTTTGCTTTCCTCATCTAAGTTCCCATTCCACAAATAGTGCTGCGTTTCTTTTGCAATCACTCCAGAAAGTAACAACAGAGAAACGAGATTAGGAATAGCCATAAGAGCATTCATTATGTCCGCAAGATTCCAAACCAGAGCAAGACTCATTGTCGAGCCTGCGAATACTAAAAGAATGAAGATCAGACGGTAAAAAATAATGCTTTTCTTTCCTGCGAGGTATTCCATAGCTCTCTCTCCATAATAACTCCATCCTAGAATTGTGGAAAAAGCGAATGTGATGATGCCAAAAGTAAGTATTGGGGTGCCGACATAAGGAATCATTCCGAAAGCTTTCTTTGTGAGCATGCCACCATCTTCTTGGCTAATTTCAGGGTTAGCAATGATACTTGTTACTATTACAAGTCCTGTGATTGCACAAATAATCACTGTGTCCCAAAATGTTCCTGTTGATGATACTAATGCTTGGCGAACAGGATTTCTCGTCTGAGCAGCAGCAGCAACTATAGGTGCAGATCCCATGCCTGATTCGTTAGAGAAAAGACCTCGTGCAATTCCGTATCTGGCAGCCATCATCAATACAGTTCCTGCAGTGCCTCCTCCAATAGCTTTTATAGAGAAAGCCTCGTTGAAAATCAAAGAAATAGCATCAGATAGGTAGCTGCAATTCATGCAGAGAATATAGATACATCCCAATACATAGAGTAGTGCCATAAAAGGCACGAGGGCTGTACACCATTTTGCAATGCTGCTCACTCCGCCAATAATCACAAAACCTACCAGTGCAGCAAGGAAGAATCCAACAAAAAGTTTTGTGTTGTCAGGTGACATGAAATCTTCGCACACTAACGCAAGATTCTCACTGATTGCATTTGCTTGTACTGTGTTACCAATTCCGAAAGCCGCTATTGCTGCAAATACACAAAACAAGATTCCAAGCCATTTATAGCCAAGTCCTCGTTCAAGGGCATACATTGGACCTCCTAGCATTTTCCCATCGGAGGTTTTCACTCTATATTTAATAGCGAGTAATCCTTCACTATATTTTGTGGCAATGCCGAAAACTCCTGTTAACCAGCACCATAGTACAGCCCCAGGTCCACCAAGGCTGACGGCTGTTGCCACTCCAATGATGTTTCCAGTTCCAATTGTGGCAGCAAGTGATGTTGCAAGCGCAGCAAACTGACTTACATCACCTGAAGAATTTTTGTCTTTTTGTACAGAGAGCTTAATTGCTGTAAAAATCTTCCTTTGAGGAAATTTTAACCTAAATGTAAGGTATAGATGGGTACCCAAGAGAAGAATAATCATAGGCCATCCCCATACTATGTTGCTTATTTGGTTTGTTAGTTCTAGAAATTGATCCATATATGTTTGTCAATGTAATCGTGTTTGTGAATATGAGTTTATAATTCATCTCCTCTTATTCCAAGAGCACTCATCAAGGAATATCCGAGTATTTGCTGATTAAAACCAATGCCTATTTGTGGCTGCATAGCGAGGATAGTAATACTCTTTCCTTTGCCATCTTTTTTGACCATGCTGCACACGGATGTCCCGTATTTTTCTGCGTTTGGCACGAGAATGATGTTTTTAATCTTCTCATTGTTAAGCAGAACGCGTAAGGTTTCGATGTAGAATTCCGTCATGTCTGTAACTCCTTCTGCAACAGGGTAAGCTTCCATGGAAAATTCTCCGAGGTTATCTTTGAATGCTTTGCCATTAATATCTTTCTCTGCGTCACTAGGGGTGAAACAGCTTATTCTCTTGTTTTTGTCATACAGAAAAATTGCTTGAATTTCATTCTCACCAGGGGTGATTCCGCCATCTAACGCAACACAATCCAACCAATGTGCAAGATCTGCTTTTGGAATTCTACGCTCAAGCATTCTTTCAAAGTTTACGGTTAAGTCAAATGCAACTTGGTCTGCATATGAGAAGTCGATGAGCAACACATTATCACTCATCATATTAGAAATATCTGTAGCCATTATGTTGTTCTAATTTGTTATTTTTGCAAAGTTAGTAAAAATATTGAAGAAAATGAGTTCACGAGCTGATAAAATCAGAAAACGGAACCAAGTATGGCTTCTAAATGGGTGTTGCTTGATGAAAGAATAGCATTTTGTGATAAGAATAAATATGTTTTTCTTCATGCACAAAATTACGCCTTACATGGGGTGTAAGGCGTAAAAAAAATTGCTTATCTCACGACAAGCAATCTTTACTAACCTTAAAATAAATCTAATACCATGAAAAACACGCTACAAATTTACGATTAAATTTCATTGAATTGCAACAAAACGCCAAGTTTTATACTGGATTTAATATTTTTTAACTAAGCAGGCGCGTTTCCCTTTCGAAACGCGCCTGCTTAGTTAAAATGATTTGTTGTTATTTGGGAACTATGCTATCTTGCAAATAGTGTGATTTGCAGAGGCTATAGACTACTCTACATACAACACAAGCCCTTTCAGATACTCTCCCTCTGGATGATAAATATTGATTGGGTGGTCAGCTGGTTGATGTAACTGATGCAAGATGCGTACTTTTCTTCCTGCAGATGCAGCTGCAGTAAATACTGCAGTTCGGAAATGATCTTTGTCCACAGCTTGTGAACAGCTGAAAGTGAATAAAATACCGCCTGGCTGAATTTTTTCAAATGCTTTTTTGTTTAGGCGAGTATATCCTTTCAATGCGTTTCGGAGAGCATCTTTGTGCTTTGCAAAAGCAGGTGGATCCAATATGATTAGATCGTATGGAGTTTCCATTTTGTCAAGGAACTTAAACGCGTCTTCAGCAAATGCTTGATGACGCTTGTCGTTTGGAAAGTTGAGCTCAACATTTGAATTTGTCAGGTCGATAGCTTTCTGAGATGAGTCCACAGAGTGAACAAGCTCAGCTCCGCCTCTCATCGCATAGAAAGAGAATCCGCCTGTGTAGCAGAACATATTCAGAACTTTCCTTCCTTTTGAGTATTGCTGCAAAAGGCTACGATTGTTTCTTTGGTCAACGAAAAAGCCTGTCTTTTGGCCTTTAAGCCAATCGACATGGAACTTGAGGCCGTTTTCGATTGCAATGTCGTTTGTGTCACCTCCAAGGAGGAATCCATTTTCCTGACCGAGCTCAGCTTTGTATGGAAGCGTAGTTTCTGATTTGTAGAAAATGTTTTCCAAGTCGTCTTTCATCACGCATTTCAGCGCTTTTGCAATTGTCATTCTGTCTATGTGCATTCCCACAGAATGAGCTTGCATGACAGCAGTCTTGCCATAAATGTCAATAACTAATCCAGGAAGATTGTCGCCTTCGCCATGAACGAGTCTGTATGTATTATTGTCGCCTCCGACAATGCCAATGCTCTTTCTCACATCAAGTGCAATTGCTAAATGACGCTCATAGAATGCTTGGTCAATTTCTTCATTATCAAATGAAAGCACTCTCACCATGATGCTTCCGATTTGGTAATGGCCAGTTGCAATATATTCGTTTTCGCTAGTGAAGACTTTCACAGTTTCACCTTCTTCGATTTCGTCGCTGGAGTGGTGTATTGCTCCAGAGAATATCCAGGGGTGAAACCTTTTTAGTGATTCATCTTTTCCTCGCTTAAGAAAAATACTTTTCATCGTCTATTATATATATTAATAATGTGTAGATTCTTTTTTAATATCCTTCGGAAATTGGCACTACATCTTCTGTTTTTATCAGAAGCTGATAGTCGCCAGTCTCTTTCAGACGAATAATCTCTTCATATAGCTTTATACATGCCCATGCGTCAGTTGCGGCGTATTTTTGCTGAGCATCAGAGAGAGAGTCTGCTTCCCAGTTTGAAAGCTGTTGATTTTTCGCAATCTTTTCCCCAAACACATTTGCATAGATTTTTTGCAAACTCATGTCTTGGATGCCAATGTCCTTTACCAAGTTCTGCAAATCGACAAATGTACCAGGAGTGAACAGCCTTCTTCGTTTCAAAACTCTTAAATCATCTTGCAAGGACAAGCCTACTTTGACAATTCTGTCATCTTGAAGCAGATTCATAATAGAATCCGTTATTCCAATTCTATTCAGCCTGAACAAAAAGCAAGTGTTATGCGTGGAGACTTGCAGTAATGCAACATTGTGCGAATTGCCTTTCTTGAATGTTGGGCGTGTCTCTGTATCTATACCGAGAATTGTTTCTTTCATCAAGAACTCAACAGCAGCATTGGCCTCTCTTTCTGAGATGATGACAACAATTCGCCCTTCGAACAGTGCTCTTGGTAATGTGGATATTTCTTTCTTGTCGTATTTATTTGTAATAGTCCTCATAGATCTTCGTGTGTAACAAAAGGTCCTGAACGCATGGAAACTTAATACTCCTCGCTCTCGGAATATCTTACTTCGTGCAAAGCTCTCATCACATTCACTAATTTCTGTCCCCAGCTATACTGGAATTCTTCCTTGCATAAAGCTATAGAATCAAGCATTTGCTGTTCATCTGCAGCATTTTTGTATCTCATCGCAAAGTTCTTGACTTCTTGATAAATGTCTGCAAGGTTTTCGCTGATAGTGGATAGAATGGGGGAGTCGCTGTATTTCATGTCTTCCACAAACACATCTAAATAATCATCCTTCTCTCCCAAGATGTACGCAACATTACTTCTGACAATGTCGTAATTCTCTTCAGTCACATAATCCTCGGCATAATACTCTTCATCTAAGATTTCATATTTAGGTGTTAACGCAGCCTTTAAATATAATAATGATAGAACTTTCAAGAGTTTGTCGCAGAAATCTTCCCTCTCTTTTCCTTCTGATTGTTCAAGATAGGTGCAGTATTCAACTACAACCGTTACGAGTTCCACTATATTTCTGCTGTAAACAGGCGATTGGTTGCTGTTGTCACTTGCTGTGTTCTCTTTCATAAATTGATATTCTTCCGTCTTTTTGTTTTATTTTATGCAAATGTATATAAAAACTTTGAGATATTATTCTTGGAGCGCCAAAAAGTTGAAAAGGGCAGTGTTATCCATGTGACTGCACTACGATATTACTCTTTTGCGTGTATATTTTTCACAAAATAGTTCTTTCCCGAAAAAATCTTTAAAAACATTTTGCCAATTCAAAAAGTCGCCGTACCTTTGCACTCGCAATCGGGAAGGAGGTTCCCAAACAGAATCTCCCAAGTCTTTTTGACTGCCCGTTTCATTGCAACAGAACTCGATCTTTGACAGA
>JAGHVC010000075.1 GCA_018064505.1 Candidatus Minthosoma caballi
CCACCTCTATCACTTGATGCACTTCCTTCACGAAATCCTTCAGGCTTACGAAATGGTTGCCAAACACATCACGCCATCGGTAGAGCTTCAGGGGGTACCCCATGAAGTCGCTCACTTGTATGTCGCCATTCACGCTGATGAAGTCGAGAATGTTTTTCAGATACTGTTCCTGCTCAGCACTGAGATTGGTGCCCTTGATGAACTCGGCATACTTCGCCAAAGCTTTCTTGCGATCAATGCCATTGATGACACGAATGAAAGAAGCGACATTGTTCCTGTAGCGCTTACCTACGGTCAGCTCGTCAAATTCCTCGCGAGTGCCAAGCTCTTCCCAGAATATGCGCTGGAGTTCTTCCACATCATCTGCGGTGAGCTGCTCCAGATTCTGGATTTTCATCAGCGTCGGATTGCCAGTATTGTTAGCCAGATAATCAATCACACGCTGCTTGTATGTAGCACGCAACTGCACACGGGCAGCATCAGCATCAGACGATGTGGTGTCCTCTATATTGATGATGAACTTGCGGTCATTACGCTGTCCTTCAAGCAATTGAATGAGGTCTCGAAGCTCTTTGCGTACCTTTTCGAGTCGGTCAATTGCCACCGACTCCCAGAACTCTACCGTCTGCACCTCACGGATGGTATTCATGCGACTCTTCACCAAAGGAATGGAAGCCTTCTCCTCCAGCATCTGAGCGAGAGTAATCACACTTGAGCGTGCTTTGTCCGCATTCACTGTGCTATCGACTTTTTCCAATTGCAACTGCAGCATCAGCACATCAAACTTCTTAGCCGCCTCGTTTTCATTAGGACGAGGTAGCAACGAAGCAATGCTCCTCAACTTCGCCACATCTACTTCGGTCAAGCACACCCAAGCCTCCTTGTCACGGTATGGCTCTATGCTTGACATCTTTTCCCTCACATCTATTCGTGCCATGCTAAGGCTATCTATCTGAGCGTGAAGCATCTCCTTCAGTTCATCGTGTAGCCTCTTGTCCTCTTCCCTTTCCTGATGCTCTGCCGACTGAAGAGCAAGGGCTATGTCGAGACGCATACAGAACAGCTTCTCTGTCAATGACTTGCTCACCACAGGTTCTGCCCCATCGGCATGCACATTGAAATACTCAAAGTTGTTGCACCAGTCAAAGATATAGAACTTGGTTTTTACTCCCTCTCTTTCGGGGAGGGCTGGGGTAGGGTTCCACAGACGAGTGCCACGACCAATCATCTGCATGAACTTAATCTTCGACTTCACCCTCTTGAAGAACACAAGGTTAAGAATGCTCGGCACATCCACGCCCGTGTCAAGCATATCCACCGACACAGCAATCTGTGGCAATTTCTCTGGTTCTCCAAAGTCAAGAATCAAAGCGTTGGCATACTTCACATAGTTGTCAATCAATTGGCAATATTTCTCACCCTTCTCTGGATAAAGTTCACGGAAACGCTTCACAATCTGCTCTGCATGGAAGTGATTCATTGCAAAGATGATGGTCTTGCCTATCTCTTCGCCGCTCTGCACCTTCAAGCCCTTCTCCATCAACTCCTGCAGCACCTTGTCTATCGTGTCTGTATTTATCAAGTAGTTGAAAATCTCCTTGCTATCAATGTCGCGATGATACTCTTCGTCATCCGGCAATCCCGCCAGAACCCTTTCGTATGTGAACACCTCATCCAGTCGATCTTGCTGATCCTTAGGCAGATCATCCCACTTGATGCCCTGTTCCATTATCTTCGAATGATACTGCAATGTCTCGTATGGGATGAGGTAGCCATCTGCAACAGCCTCCTCAAGATCATAGCTGAAGTTAGGCGCTCCGTTGTCCATCTGCAGCAGTTCGTATGTGCTACGGTCAATCTCGTCGCGAGGAGTTGCCGTAAGACCGATAAGCAGAGAATCGAAGTACTTGAAGATACTGCCATATCGTCCGAATACGCTGCGGTGAGCCTCGTCGATGATGATGAGGTCGAAGCGACCTACACTAAATTTCTTCTCATCCTTGTCGATATAGTTTATCATTGTCTGATATGTAGAGAACATGATGCGAGCCTGCATGTCTGGCTCCTTCTCTTCGCTCAGCACCGACATTGATACATCTGGCAGCAAAGCCTCATAGTTCTTATGTGCCTGGTTCACAAGTGCAGTGCGGTCGGCAAGAAACAGCACATTCTTCACCCAGTCGTTGCGCATCAGTATGTCGCAAAGAGATATTGACACGCGAGTCTTGCCTGTACCCGTAGCAAGCACCAGCAAACCTCGCCTGTGCTTCATGTTCAGCCATTCGACAATGCTCTTGATTGCAGTCTGCTGATAAGGACGGTTGGTGATGGCATCGTTGATGCGCAAGTCGCGAATCTCTGAGCGGCCACGCTTCTGAATAAGTCTTTCGAGATCATCCATAGAATGAAATCCATACACAGGTCTATCCATGTATCCCATGCCATCTATGACCATTGTCTCGAAACCATTTGTATAGTATATAACAGGGCGCACGCCATATTTCTGTTCCAACAACTCAGCATACAGCATTGCCTGCCTGCGACCTTCGCCCACCTCATGAGTGGTTGATTTTGCTTCTATCACAGCTAAAGGCTTGCCGCCGCGACTCATCAGCACATAGTCGGCATATCCCTTGCCCGAAGGTGTAGGCATGCCCTCAACTTCCACTTCTATGCAAGCCTTGCCACCTTGCACATCGCCCTTTACCTCAAGAATGTCCCAGCCAGCCTCAATCAGCATGTAGTCAATGAGATACTTGCGAGTGATTGCCTCACTTTCAAGCGATTCCCTTGGAATGTCAGGCGACTGTGGGTGCTCCACATTCTCCACAGGCACACTCTCCACCACATCTTGCTCAACCTGTGGTTCTGGCGAAGTCGTCAGCACAGGACCACCGATTGTGGCAGGCACAAGCGTAGCATCAAACGGAGGGATTTCCTTCATCGCTCCCCAGCGATACATGAATCCAGCCACCACATTATACAAGGCACGCAGGCATCTGAATGCCTTCACCCTCTTCACAGGTTCTGCTCCGTCATGGCTCGCTGAGTTACCAATCTTCTGCACCAATCGTATGTCGTCGTCAAGGTTATAGTCATGGTTAACGAAAGCATACATCTCAGGCTTGTGCAGCATTTCGTTCAGCATAGTTCTGTCATCCAGTTCCGCTCCCTTCATCTTCAGCATGTTCTTCACCAGCCACTCCAATGCCTTTCTGGCACTGTTGGCTGATGCCTCAGGGAATGTGGTTTGAAGCGACTCCGCCATGTCGCAGTATTCATGCAACCGCTTGAAGCCTGGCACATGCTCTGCAACTTGCAAAATGTAGTCAAAGTTCTTCATATATAATATATAATGTGTAGTTGCTACTATTATTAGAACTCTGACAATGCTGATACAAGAAAAAAGAAATCCACATCTTACTAGATGCGGATTAGTCAATTATGGTCTATATGCCATTATCCAAGTCTCTTTATCAAGATGAAATTAGTGCAGCACTCGTCACTCATCACCAACCCCTCTTAATTATATGAGGATTAGGATGTTACATGTGTGATGAGTGCTTTTTGACTCATCACCACTCATCACACACTCATCACACCGATAATGCACGGAATTTCAGCCGATTAACATGCGCTGGTGATGAGTGACGAGTGTTTTTTATTTCTTTCCTTTTTTCCGTGAACGCGAGCATACGCGACTTGTATTCATAAAGGTTTAGCTACACCCCTGCAACCATTCATGAACTATGCTTTCACTGAATGCCGTTATTCGCTTCCTGTGAATACTATGAGTCAAGCCGTGTGAATAATTTTATTCAAACCCTGTGAATAGGAGTATTCACGCAGTGGGAATAAATTGGTTGTTGTCAATGCATTTTCAACCGCATAGCTCGAGCTTTTTATGATGCCGTAACGCACTTATTTACAACAAAATATGTTGCAAAGGTGTAGCTTTTATTTCTTCCTGTCAAACAATTGCTGTCTTTTTTCTTGTATCAGTATGTCAAAGAACTCGATATGTTGTTTCCTATTCAAACCAGTATTGCATTCTTGCGGCGAGCAAGGTCTCTAACTTCTCTATTGCTGCCTTGACTTGTGCTTTCTGTTGCTCAATGGATTCGATGCGTTGGGCAAAGAGTTGTTGGAGAGGGAGAGGGGGGGCAATTATTAATAAATCTCCATACTGTTTTGCATTAATGTTAGGTTGTGCAACAGCTCTTGCGTTTAAATCCACCCAATCTTTGTATTGCTTTGATTGAGTATATCTAAAAACATATTCAGGAAGAACAATTGCATTATTGACAGATGCTTTGATTAAGTATCCAGCATAAAGACATTTAATATCACCTCCTCTATGCAAATATGTTTTTCCCACTGTTGCTCCACTTCGGGCAAAAACGATATCTCCATCACTTAAAATATAATCTTCATCTATTAAAGAAGGAGACTTTATATCATCATTTAATGTACCATCTTCATTAATATCTGTTATTCTCACATAACGAATGCTACCATTGTACTCTATTGCGGATGCTCCTGATCCATATTTCAGTTTAGACACACACAAATCTCCCAACTTCTTCACCTCCCATCCCTTTTCATTCTCCACAGGATCACCGAACATCTCATAGAAAAGGGATTGTGCAAGTTTATCGTATGTTTCCAACTCCTTTCGCTTCAAGGTGAGAAGGTTGTTTATTTCGTCTAATTCGGAAACGATGGAGTGTTGGGTGGAGAGAGGGGGAATGGAGATTGTATGTTTAGAAATAGTAGCCTTATTAAGAGTCATGCCCATTACAGCTTTATTTGCTCCTTCCCATTGATAACCCTGCAGATAATAGTACAAAAAAGATGAAATGATATCATACCCTTCCTTTATATTGAAGGCCATAATTGCCTCATTGGTATAAAGGTCTTTCATTGCAATTCCACATTTGCCTACAGTCAGTTTGAAACTCATAATAACTGTGCCTGCAGACACTTTATTAATCTTTGTCTCTTCTACGGCTATATCGGTTATGTGTTCATTGGAATCTTCAATTTCCTTTGCACCTAAATCACGAATAGACACCCATACATTATCTCCTCCAAAATAATCGTAGTTTTTTCTGTCAGGTGTCTTGCCCATTTGCAAGTCAAAGACTTCGTCAAACCTTCTATTTACCCAACCTTCTCTCATTCCTCCAGCATCTTAGCAAGTTCCCCATATCCTTTCACATACTCTGCTTCAATCTTGTCGAGCAGTTCAAGAAGTTCGCTGACAGGTTCGTACTCCACCTTCACACGCTCTATCTCCTTATACTTGTTGATAGACAGATCGTAGTCGTTGGCACGAATGTCATCCACCGACACCATGAAACTCTGCTCCTTGCGCGAACGAGTCTCCTCGGCATCAAGATTGTGATAACGCTTCACAACATCAGGAATGTCATTGTCGCTGATTGGCGAACGCTTATCATCGAGCGAGAAGCCATCTGCCTTCATGTCGTAGAACCACACCTTGTCCGTACCTCCGCAATTTGTCTTTGTGAAGATGAGCACAGCGGTTGACACTCCTGCGTATGGCTTGAACACGCCGCTCGGCATAGAGATGACCGCCTTCAACTGCTGATTGTCAACTATCTCCTTGCGTATAGCTACATGCGCTTTCGATGTGCCGAACAGCACACCATCTGGCACAATGCTGGCACAACGGCCTCCCAACTCCAGTGAACGCACAAACTGAGCGAGGAACAGAAGCTCTGTCTTTGTAGTGTTAGCGAATGCAAGAATCTTCTTGTTGATGTTTCCCTTGTCGAGACTGCCAGCAAAAGGAGGGTTCGCCATGATTAGCGAATAGCACGACAGGTCTTCATTCTGTTCAGAAAGCGAGTCACGCCACGCAAGTTCTGGAGCTGTGACATCGTGAAGCATAAGGTTCATGGCACCAATGCGCAGCATCGTCTGGTCGGTGTCATAACCATTTATCATCGAAGTCTTTATGTGCTGAATATCCTCACTCGCATAGAAAGCCGTCTCATAGTTCTCCTTGATATATTTCACCGCCTCGACCAGGAAGCCCGCACTTCCCATTGCAGGATCACAAATGTAATCCTTTGGTGTAGGCTCCATCAACTCAACTATCATACGGATGATGTGGCGAGGAGTACGGAACTGGCCATTAGTGCCGCTTGCAGCCATCTTTCCAAGGATGTACTCATACACATCACCCATCGCATCACGATTGTTCATGTCGAGAGCATCAACACCATCCACCACCTTAGTCAAGGTGCGAGCATTAGGAATAAGGAAGATGGCATTCTTCATGTAGCGGCTGTAAGCCGATTCCTCACCTGTGCCAATGTGCTTGATAAACTCAAACACATTAGTGCGTACCATGTTAAACATATTCTCAGGACCTGTGTGGCGGAACACAGACCATCGCATCGACTCGTAAGGAACATCGTTGTTCGTCTCTGGGTTGTGCCACATCTGCCCGACAAGGAATGTAGGGTTCTTCACCTCGCAATCCCAGTCACGGGCATTATCCTCTTCCTGCAGCTGCTTGTCGTCAAGCATCTTCATGAAGAAGATATAGGTCATCTGCTCCAACACCGTGATAGGGTTGGTAATGCCAGCCACGAAGAATGTGTCCCAAATCTGGTCAATCTTGTTTTTGATTTCGCCAGTTATCATGGGCATTAGACCGTGTTATGTCTGCATCATCTGTCGAAAGTGGGCAAATAAAAAGAGCCTCAGCATGAAGATAGAAAAAGCGTGGCACGCTTCTTATCTTCAGCTAAAGGCCCTAGGAATTGCCCACTATATACAGATAAGCCGTCCACGCTAATGCGCAGACATTCTTGTCTTTCTGTATATAGTAACTTCTGAATCAATTTAGAATTTCCTAGGTTCTTAGCTGATTCGATAACACAGAACGCTGTTAAAAAAAATATGTCTGTCAATCAGCCGTTCAGCCGAATGACATTGCAAAAATAGAACAAAGAAATGACACAAGCAAATAAACTGAGCAATATTTTTCAACTTTATCGCCCCTAACTTGGATTGGAGTCAC
>JAGHVC010000084.1 GCA_018064505.1 Candidatus Minthosoma caballi
TTATTAGTAATATAGACGCTTGCTTTTATGCACGAAAGTTTATGCCCGTATCGCCTTATTGCTTACGCCCTGTAAGCCATATCGCTTCCGCCGTATAAGCGTTAAGTCGTGAAAGGCTGAAACATTTGAGTGGGATTCGTATTAAGCGACTAATCGATTAAACGGCTAAAGGGCTCATCGATTAAACGGCTAAACGATTTATCGATTATTCGACTAATCGAATTATCACAATTTAACATAATCCCGATTCGAATTCACATTCTCATTATCTCCTTCAGCAGTGTCATTTATAATATTCAAATGAATGAAAGATAACAAAAACAATAAATTAAAAGCATTAAAGCATTGCATTAAGAAAGCATTGCCAACAAGTTGGAAAACAACATTATGGATATTAAAGATAATGATTCCAATTTCGTTGGCAGTTAGATTATTGCAATACTACGGCATCATTGCGTGGCTGGCAGAATATCTTGATCCTTTGTTCATACACATAGGATTGCCTGGCTATTCAGCTATTGCTTATTTGACAGGTGCATTTGTCACAACCTATGCAGGAATTGCTGTCATGCTTTCTATGGCATTAACAATGCGTGAAGCCACAATAATCTCAATCATGATTTGTATTTGCCATGCAGTGTTTGTAGAAAGTGCTGTGACAAAAAAGACAGGCTCATCTTTTTGGAAAATGGCTGTGCTTCGACTTGTGCTTGCCTTTGTGTGCGGATTCTACCTCAACCTCGTTTTGCCAGAAATGTCTCAGCCATTCACAGAATCATTACAGTCAGAAACAGCAAGTACGCTGCTTGAAGTGCTTAGCGTTTGGGGACTTTCCACTCTGAAGATGTCAGTAATGATTTTCCTCCTAATCTATGCTTTGATGATTGTGCAGAGGCTCATGGAAAGAGGAAACACAATGAATATCCTTTCAAAATGGCTCTCGCCGCTGATGAAAGTGTTTGGCTTGCCTGAGAATGCTGCCTATCTGTGGGTTGTAGGTAATGTGCTGGGAATCAGCTACGGATCAGCTGTGATGCTTGACCTTGAAGAGCGTGGAATTGTGAACAAAGAAGAAGCAAACGAAGTGAACTACCATCTGGTGATGAACCACTCCATGCTTGAGGACACCTGTGTGTTTGCCTCCTTCGGAGTTAGTGCATTTTGGATTCTTTCCACTCGAATCCTGTTTGCAATCATAGTTGTGTGGTGCAGAAAAGGATTGAAGAAGTTACCTTTTTTGAAAGAAAAATAATGAATTATTGCTATTCTTTGATTTATTATGTTTAACTTTGTCCTCAATAAAGAAATAACAAAAAATACCTTATAAAAAACCTATCATAATGAGAAAATTTCTTTTAGCAGCCATTGCTATGGTAATGGCAATCGGAGCGTCAGCACAGGATGCTTCTAACATGTATGGAGGTGCTCAATCAACACAGGACTTCCTTTCTCAGTCAAAGCGTTTTGCTTCAACACCTGATCCGAACTTCTACATCTATCTCTGTTTCGGACAGTCAAACATGGAAGGTGCTGCTCGTCCTGAGGAGCAGGATTACGCTTGGGACAACCCACGATTCCAGCTCATGGCAGCACAGGATTTCCCTGCAAACCAAGGCAACTACCGCGGCGAAGGCCGTAAGAAATATGAGTGGTCAACAGCTGTTCCACCTCTCTGTCGTGCATTCTCAGGCCTCACTCCTGCCGATTATTTCGGTCGCACATTGGTTGAGAACCTTCCTGATTCAATCAAGATTGGCGTCATCCATGTTGCTATCGGCGGATGCGCTATCGAGCATCTTTTCAAAGAGTATGATCCTGCCACAGTTGAAGGCGAGCCAGGATGGTTCAAGGGCATCATGGCTGGTTATGACAACCTTCCTTACATGCGTCTTCTCGACTGCGCTCTCCGTGCAAGCCATCAGGGCGTGATTAAGGGATTCCTTCTCCACCAGGGATGCACAAATACAGGCGACAAATTGTGGCCAGCCAAGGTAAACAAGGTTTATCAGGATCTTCTTCACGATCTCAACCTCAATGCAAACGATTGTCCTATCTATGCTGGCGAAGTTGTGAGCGCAGGTGTTGGCGGCGTGTGCGCATCAATGAATCCTATCATTCAGACACTTCCACAGACAATCCCTACTTCACGCGTCATTTCTGCTGACGGACTTCCATGTGCAGGCGACCACTTGCATTTCAATGCAGAAGGTTATCGTGAGCTTGGCCGTCGCTATGCAGCAGAAGCTCTTAAGGATTTGAAGAAATAATGACTATATCTGAACGATTTACATCTCTTAAGGAAGTGCTATCAAGGGGGCTCTATGAGAAAGACACCGAGATAGCACTTTCCCTTTTAGCTGCAATTGCGGGCGAAAGCGTTCTGCTCTTAGGTCCTCCGGGAGTGGCTAAGTCAATGATTGCCCGCAGGATAAAGTGCGCCTTCAGCAATGCTACATCTTTTGAATACCTAATGTCTCGTTTCAGCACGCCTGACGACATTTTCGGTCCTGTGAGCATCAGTAAGCTGAAGGAATCTGATAGCTACGAGCGAGTCACTGCAGGTTTCTTGCCCGAAGCTGACATTGTTTTTCTCGACGAAATATGGAAAGCAGG
The DNA here is from genome assembly GCA_018064505.1 of Candidatus Minthosoma caballi. Taxonomy (GTDB): domain Bacteria; phylum Bacteroidota; class Bacteroidia; order Bacteroidales; family Bacteroidaceae; genus Minthosoma; species Minthosoma caballi. The sequence goes on from JAGHVC010000084.1 coordinate 2,614, forward strand.
ACCTGCCATTCTCAACACTCTTCTCACCATCGTGAATGAGAAGACTTTCAGAAATGGCAACTCGGTGTCGTCTGTGCCAATGAAACTGCTCATCGGAGCCAGCAACGAACTTCCTGCCGAAGGCGAAGGTCTTGAAGCTCTGTGGGATAGATTCCTCGTGAGAATGGAGTGTGGATGCGTTGCAAATGAGCAGAATTTCTATCGCATTCTCACAGAGGACAATGACGAATCGGCAGACGAGCCTGAGATTGACGATTCCCTTCGTATTTCCCCAGAAGAATATGCTCAATGGCAAAAGGATTTGCGCAACATTGCAATTGACAATCAAGTTCTTGAGTGCATCACATACATTCGTCAGCGATTGCCGAAACTGAAAATTGTAGATGAAGCCGACGACAATGCCGCAAGAATGCACAATGTGTATGTGAGCGACCGTCGCTGGAAACACATCATGCGACTTCTGCGCACTTCTGCTTTTGTTCATGGGCGAAAGTCTGTCACCCTTGCCGACATCCCTATCCTACTCTATTGCCTTTGGAATGAGCCAGACGAAATTGACGCGCTGGTACCTATCATTGTGAGCGCAATACTCTACCCTCTTAAAAAAGAAATAGATAAGCTTAGCGATGCCGTGGGTGTTGAGCTAAAGAACATGCGAGTGCGTCAGGCTCTGAAACAAGCCGAGGAGCAAGGCGATTTTAGAGATCAAAACAAAGAAATCTTCAACAATTTCTATTACAGAATCGATAATTACGGCACTGGAAACACTTACATTTTCCTTGTTGACTATCGTCATCTGCCATTCTTCAGCCACATAAACGCTCCTGCTGATGCTATAATCTATCCCGACCCTCAGAATCCGAAGCGAAACATCATTCGTTCAATGGGCGATGCTCTTGGCCTGAATATCAATGGCGTAGGTGCAATGCGCGTGAAACTCTATCGTGGTGAGAACGACATCTATATGAATGGCGTGAAGTACCCTATCCACACATTGCCAAGAGGACAGCGACAAGTTCTTCCAGCTGTCAACACAAAGCTCTCTGTTGATGTCGATTATGATTCAGTCGTAGAAGATCTCTCTGCTCAGCTTCGCGAAACAGTAAATTCCATTATTTCATACACAGATTTTTGTTCATCTGAATTCAGCAAGCAGATGAATGAGCAGATGCAAGTGCTCAATCGCACAATCGCATTGACAAGAATGAATCTGCAGAAATTGGATACTTGAATCTGACTTATCCAAGATGGAATACAACGATTGGGAATCATACGAGCATTTTCAAGAAGAGTTTAAGAACATGGAGTTTCGCGACGAAACGCAAAACTTCGAGGAGTCCTTCTATCTTGAATTGATTCAGCGCTTCGTCAAAACTGGCGAAGTGCCTGAGTCTATGTTTGGTGACCTAATCGCCGACTATCTTGTCACTGTGATGCAAGACTCATGGCTTCAAGTTCAGGTACTTAGCAGTGAAGTATGTGCCCGAATTTTCGAAGACAACATGATGAGATTTGTCGATGCCGCCCTTCGCAGAAAGAAATTTGACATCAATCGAGCTCAATCTGAAATCAAAGGAATGAGTGAAGCCCTTGAGTGGAGTCAAAAGAAAAAAGAAGACGGGTGGCAGGCTTTGTTGCAGAAACTTGACGATTCCTATTCCCAATACGGATTCCGTTCCGCTTTCTATCAGAATCAGTTTTCCACGCCCGAAGGAAGGAGCAAGGATGAACTTTGGGAAAGTCTCAACAAAGACTATCACATTGCATTCAACGAGTATCTTCGTCAGCGTCAGCAGCAAGACATTCAGCAGCGAGATTCTTCTGCTCGCAAAAGACTTGAGAATCAGATGCGTTCCATTCCCGACTATTTGGCAAGCCACAGCATTACTACCGACGACTTCATGCAGACATGGGGATTAATGGGTGGCGAATGGAACGAATACGATTTCGAACGCCTACTTCGCATAGCTAAGATGCAGAAGGAATATCCTGTTCTTCAGAAACTTGCACTCAAGATGGGGCGAATGCTCGATCCTGACGGTGACGATGCTATTTATGCGGGATTTGGCTCTGCCAGCAAAATGCAACATTCGTCAAAAAGCGACATTGAAGGCGTGTCGATAGGAAATGACATCAATGCTTTGCTTCCCCTCGAGATGGTTCAGATGATGGATGACGACCTTGGTGATTTATTCACTTACAAATTTGCCACTCGCTCATTGCAAACATTTCAGCACCGTAGCGAGATGCTTCGTCCGTCCCGTCATCTCGAAAGAAAAAGAGCGCGTCAGCGAGGCCCAATGATTGTGGCTATCGACACCTCCGGCAGCATGCAGGGCAAACCACAGAACATTGCGCGCTCCATTCTAATGAAACTCATCGACATCAGCCGCCGTCAGCATCGCGACCTCTTCATCATAGCGTTTTCTGTCTCTGCCCGCCCTATTGATGCTCATCACAACTATGTACAGCTGCTCGACTTCTTTTCTCACGACAGTTCTGGCGATACCAATGCCACAAAGATGATTGAGCATGTGCATTCCATCCTTCAGTCAAACCCTTCATACATGTCAGCTGATGTCCTCATCATCAGCGACTTCCATCTTCCCATCGTCTCTCCTACCCTCCTTAATGCCATTGAGTACCACCGTCTTCACGAAACAAAATTCTACGGACTTCAAATCGGAGAAACCTCTCATAACAAATGGCTCCCCTATCTTGACAAAATCTACAAAGTGGATCTATACGGTTAATAC
>JAGHVC010000140.1 GCA_018064505.1 Candidatus Minthosoma caballi
TTTTGATGCTCTGCTGCATGACAGCAGCATGGGCACAAGGTGACGGTTTCGTCACCGTCGATTCGTCCGCTAAACTGAGAGACGCCATTCAAGCTAACAACAGTGCAAAGGTTCGCCTTACGGCAGATATTTACCTGAGCGACCTTGGAGGAACAATGGAAACTCTCTGCAACACTTTCTCTGGCATCCTCGATGGTGACGGTCACACCATCTATGGCGACCACTATGGTGAAAACTCTACTGAGCGTAGAAACAGAAATTATCTGTTCACCTATTCTGATGGCGCAACTTTCAGGAACCTCACCTTCAAGCACCTTCGTAAAAACAGCTCTGCTCATAGCAACCAAGCTATCATAACCTCTCAGGCAAAGAACAATTGTGTCTTTGAAAACATCACCTTCGATAATGTGGGTTGTTGGAGCGATTACAATAATGTAGGAGCTGCTGCTGGCTATGCCTACAATTCCACCTTCACGAACATCAAGGTGAAGAACAGCGACTTTACTGTTGACGACAACTATGTCGGCACAGTGGTTGGCGATGCTGATAAGTGTACATTCACCAACATCGAAGTCATTCATTGTGAAAGCACTGCCTCTGACGATTATGCTGGCGGTGTAGTTGGCCATTCAAGAAATTGCGTGTTTGAGAATGTAGATATTAAGGACTCGTTCATCAAAATAGATGGTCGATCTGTTGGTGGCGTTGCAGCAAAAGCCGTTGATGGTTCGAAATTCACAAACTGCAGAACTGACGACCAGACTTGCATTTGTGCTGATGGCACAATAGATAGTAATATTCGCTACGGCAAAGCAGGGGGTATTGTCGGAGAGGCCTTTAACACAGAAATCCGCAATTGCATAAATTCTGCCTTGGTAGCATGCGATTGTGCAGACACTGGAGGTATAGTCGGAAGTTTATTAACAGACGGAATCATTGAAGGGTGTCTGAACACAGGCATGGTCATATCTATTTCAAAGAGTACAGTTGTAAATGAATTATACAATAAATATAAAACCAAATCAGGTTTGGCTTGCGTTACTAAAACTTATCAGGGAAAAGAGTATGTGATAAGGAAATATGATGGCGATGACACAGGTTACAATTACTTTGGTGGAATCGCTGGCGCAATTAATCATGTTAACTTGTCTAAATGTGTGAATTTTGGCACTGTTTACACTAAAGGCACGGAAGATCTACCTGTAGATATTAGGAGTTCTAGTGGCGGAATTGTAGGATACATGGTAAACGAATCAACAATCAGCGATTGTCTCAGCGATTTTACAAGCAGTATTAATGTAAAGGGAATTTGTGGTAGAGCAAGAAAAAATACCACTGTTAAGAATTGCCTGAATTTAACAACCTATAAAGACATTTCTCCTTATACAACTTATGAGGAAAATTCTCATGGTAGTCTTGAACCCTATTTTTCAATAAACAACTATTCTTTGTCAACATATGCCGATGCTGCTGGCGCTACAAAAACCAATGAATCAGATGTGATGAAGGGCAAGATTTGCAATCTTCTCGGTGCTGCCTGGGAGCAGAACATCGGCACAGACACATACCCTACTCCTACTGGCAACAAAGGTCTTTATCACTCACGCAACATCAGCAACCAGTACGGCACAGTGTGCCTTCCTTTCCCTGTGCAATCCAACGACAAGATTAGGTACTACACATTCAGCGAGGCAACAGATGAAAATGGCACAAATCTGAAGTTCACCTATGCAGAGAATGTTGAACCAGGCATTCCAGTCTTGTTCCGTTCGGCAGAGGCAAAAGATGCTAATGCTGACGAGCTGCCAGTGGAGGTCTGCTTCAACCATGCTGGCAATGGCTACGCTGAATCTCCAGAAACAGTTTCGGGGGAAGGTAATTGGACAATGCTTGGAACATTTAATAGGATGATGATTCAAAACGCTGGAGCCATAAACACCTACTATGTCTCTGGCGGTGCAATCAAAAATGCCTCCTCTACGGAAATCCCTGCATACCGTGCTTATTTCCATGGGGCCATCGGCGGAGCTGAAACAAAAGTCCGCATCGTGGTTGAAGACGAGGATGGTACAACATCAATTATCACTCCATCCGAATGGAGCTCCCTCCCTTCACGGGAGGGCTGGGGTGGGTCTTCCTA
>JAGHVC010000083.1 GCA_018064505.1 Candidatus Minthosoma caballi
ATGTATAGGTTAGTGGCGCGTGAGGCGTAGCAGCCTATGGTTGTAGATAAATTGGTAGAAAATGTTTCCAGAGGGAAACATTAAGGCCCCGAAAAGTTAACAAAAAAACTTTTTGGGGCTTTAGTTTTGTGTTTTTTTTAGTTTTTTTGTCATTTTTCTCTAAAAATCATTAAATTTGCACATCTTAGAATATTTTGACTTTGTGTATGTTATTATATAAACAACTTTCAATAAAATCCGGAATAATTGCAGCATTAGCGCTTCTGTTTTGTTTTGTCAAAAGCATAAGTGCTGTTGCTCAGGAGCAATACACTTTCCGTCACATGAACACAAGCGATGGATTGTCTTGCGGCTCTGTTATTTCCCTATTTGTAGATAGCCGAGGTTATTTGTGGATAGGAACAGAATCTGGCTTGAATCGCTATGATGGCTATTCCATACAAAGCTACTATGCCTTTGACCAAGGCTCCATAAATCTTGCCAATAATATTCAGTCTATTCAAGAAGATGCAGAAGGCAAGATTTGGATTGAGAGCCCACTTCCATACACCATTTACAAAGGAGGCAAAGATGGTTTTGTCACTGATGTAGCAAACTATCTAAAATCTCTTGGCATTGATGTTGAACCAGACTACAAGGTTCATGCAGACCCTCAGAAGAATATTTATGTGCTTACTTCTGGCAAGATCTATTATTACAATTTCCATGAGAAACGATTGCAGAGTTGGCCCGTTTCCCTTTCATTCAGGAATCCTTCTACATGGCATGTAGATGATTTACAAGAAGGTATAGTCATTGCACACGAGAATGAGATTTGGAAATTTGACAACAATAAAGGCCGCTTGCAGAAATTGGCAATGCCAGAATCTGTGCTTGGTCCTTATGCGCGACTCAACTGCTATGTGGATAGAGAGAACACAATTTGGGTGTACTCAACTATGAACGAAGACATTTTCCATTTGCGTGCAGATGGAACAGTATTGCATCCAATAAAACTTGACTCTTCTGGCAGCGATTCACACAGCAACTCTATCCGTTCTGTCATAGATGATGATATGGGGCATATTTGGATTGCAACAGACCATAAAGGTGTATTTATTTACACTAAACACACCGGAGAAGTCACGAACATCGTAAGCAAACAAAATGCTTGGGGCTCATTGGCTTCCAATAATGTGACATGCCTCTACAAAGATCACATGGGCACAATTTGGATGGGCCACATGAAGAATGGAATCTCTTATACGAATGACCATTACATGCTGTTCCAGTCGAAAGCACAATCATGCGGAGACATCAGCACTATGTTTAGCGATAAGCAAGGCAACATTTGGCTTGGCACCGATGGTGATGGCTTGTTTGTGGAACATAAGGATGGCACCATCACAAAGGCTAACATCCCAAATATCACAATCTCTTCTGTGACAGAGGAAAAGAATGGAGATATTCTTGTCGGAACTTACAATGATGGAATATATCGCTTAGCTCAAGGTGGGACTGCTGTTGCACACTGGAACATCAGCAGCGGCTCACTTCCCAATAATTCTGCCTGGAGAATTGTAGAAGACAACTATGATAAGATATGGATTTGCTCCGCATTCAGCACATTGGCAAGTTACGATATCAAAACAGGCGCATACAAAGAATACAGAAAAGATGATGGCTCTGATATTCTCGGCTTATCATTGTACTATGACAGCAAGAAAACACTTTATGTTGGCACTTTCTACGGCGTTTGGAGCTTAGATGTGACAACAGGCAAGGGAAAGCCTTTGCTTGGCAATAAGTCTGGCAATCAAGACTTTCTGCACACGACCATCTCGTCTATTATGATGGATGATAAGCATGATGCTCTTTGGCTTGGCCACATGTCGGGATTGTCTATTTGGGACTTTGCTACCGATTCTATTCATTACATAAATACAAAGAACGGGCTTGCCGACAATTCCATCCGAAATATTATTCAGGATGAGCTTGGGAATGTGTGGCTCAGTACAGGACGCGGCATTTCATGCATACAAACTTCCTGGAATGATGGCTTCCGCGCTGTGGTAAGAAACTACACTACCCATGATGGCCTCAGAGATAGCTACTTCAACATGGCGTCTGCCACACTCACCCCTGACAAGAAGATTGCGATGGGTGGTCCTAATGGATATACACTCATCAACTATGCAGAAATTATAGGCAGAGCCAATTCTATACCTGCACCTATCATTTCTCAGATATGTGTGGGTGATTCCGTAGTGGTGTCCGACCCATTGTTCGTTCGCTCAGAAGAAGGCTCAGAAGATAATGTGAGAACAATTGTCTTTCAGCCAGAAGATCATCAGATAACAATAAGATTCTTCACAGGAAATCTGCTTAATGCGCAGAGAGTGCGTTATGCATACAGGATTGTGGGAAACAATGATGCCTGGATGTACACGAATGAAGGTTATGTTTCGTTCTATTCTCTCCCTTCAGGCATTTATACCTTTGAGGTGAAGGCATGCGGCGAAGATGGAGTGTGGAGCGATGTCACATCTATTGAGATAATTATTGAGACACCATTCTACGCTTCTGTGTGGGCAATAATGCTGTACATTCTTGTAGCAGTTTCGTTGATTGGATTCTTGCTGTATTATGCTCGCAAGACGCATCAGCAGAAACTCGTCATGCAGAAAGCAGAGCGTGACAACGAGCAGTTTGAGAAAATGTCTCAAATGAAGTCACAGTTCTTTACAAACATCAGCAATGAACTTCGTACCCCTTTGTGCTTAGTCATTAGTCCATTGCAAGCTCTTGTCAATGAACCTTTGCCAAACGAAACTAAGCAGCGTTTGCAGATTATATTGAAGAATGCTCAGTATCTCCTGCATCAGGTCAATATGCTTCTCGATTTCCGCCATTCGGACAATAGCATCACCAAAAAGATGAATTTGCAGAGTGACAACATCGTGTCTTATCTCAATATGATTTATAATTCGTTCCTTGATTATGCACAGGATCGTAAGACACAGTTCATCTTCACTGCTCAGAATGACACTGTTGTGTTGCCATACGACAATGAGAAGATTTATAGGGTGATGTACAACCTTGTCTCTAATGCACTTAGATTCACTCCGGCAAATGGGGTTGTGAAGATAAATGTGCGTGATGATGACAAGTATCTGTATGTTGACATTGCTGATAATGGACCGAGCATCCCTGATACAGAGAAAGCCTTAGTGTTCCGTCCATATTCTCAGCCAATGTCTGAGCGCACAAAGCAGAGTGGTGGATTGAGCTTGCAAATTGTAAATGAGTATGTTAAGCAGCATGGCGGAGAGATGTCAATCAGCGATAACAAGCCAAATGGCGTTGTGTTTACATTCTCATTGCCTCGACCTGCAAAACAAGTTGTCTATGTGCCTTTCGAAAAGAAGAGCGCTGATTCGGCACCAGAAGGAAATGCTATCGAGATTTCAAATAATGAAATGCTGAATACAAGTTCTTCAGAGCAGAATATAATTGTTGACAATGTTTCGACAATAGATGTTGTTCCTGAGGAAAATGTGACTGACTCTCCTGCACTCGATCCAAAAGAAGAGTTCCTGGCCCAGGCATTGCAAGAGGCTGATGAGAAGAGGCAGTCAGAAGAGATGGAACAGAAGACAATAGCTGCAGTGGTGGCTTCTGTCACAGGGGCAGTGGATGATAGTAATGCAGCCGATGCTGCTGACAGAGCATTCGAGAGCATGCAGGCAGAACTTGATGGCGAGAAGAATCACCGATTCACAATGTTGATGGTTGACGATGCACCAGATATGTGTCGCTTTGCTCGCGATTATTTCCGTGGCGAGTATAATGTGATTACGGCTGGCGATGGTGAGCAAGCATTGCAGAAATTGCGTGAGAATGAGGATATTGACCTTGTTGTGAGTGATGTCACGATGCCACGCATGGATGGCTTTGAGCTGTGCCAGGCAATCAAGACAGACCTCCGCTGGTCTCACATTCCTGTCATTCTTCTCACGGGCCGTACAGGCGAGGAAGTAGAGCTACAAGGCCTTAAGCTCGGAGCCGATGACTATATTACAAAGCCTTTCAATGCAGAGACATTGCGTCTGAGAGTGAAGAAATTCATTGAGATGAAAGCTGAGCGTCAGCGAGAGTTCAAGGAGCAGGTAGATGTGTCGCCAAGCGCAATCACGATTACTTCCATCGACCAGCAGTTCATCCAGAAGGCAATTAAGATAGTTGAAGATCATATTGCAGACACAGAGTTCTCTGTGGAGGTGCTTGGTCGTGAGATGGCAATGAGCCGCACATATCTTTACAAGAAACTGATGAACATCACCGGCAAGGGTCCTGCTGAGTTTATCCGCATCATTCGCCTGAAGCGAGGAAAGCAGATGCTCGACCAGAGTCAGATGCAAATTACAGAAATAGCATACACACTTGGATATAACTCGCCAAAGCGTTTCTCAGAAAACTTCAAAGCAGAGTTTGGCATGTCTCCATCAGAATATGTAAAGAAAATGAAAGCAGAGAAAGAGGCTGCTCAGAAGTAGCTCTCAAGTGTGCGCATAAGCAAATACCGGAACAATATTAATATTTAAGATATGAAAAAGATTATCATTCCTTTATTGATGTGTTGTGTTGCGTTGGCAGCAAACGCATCTCTCAGACTATCAAGTCTTTTGACTGATAACATGGTGTTACAGCAACAAACATCTGCTCGTCTTTGGGGATGGGCTGATGCAGGTTCTACGGTTACGGTAACTACATCATGGAATAAAGAAAAAGTGACAGCAAAAGCAGATGGGCATGGCAAGTGGATTGCTTCAGTTGCAACTCCTGCTGCTTCGTTTGATGCTCAGTCGATTACTATTCAGAGTGGCAAGGAATCTGTCCAGCTTAACGACATTCTTATTGGCGAGGTGTGGCTTGCTTCAGGACAAAGCAACATGGAAATGCCGCTCAAAGGCTTCTCTGGCTGCTGCATTCAGAATGGCACAGAAGATGCGCTTCGTGCAAATGTAGAGTCGCCTTATGTGAGAATCTATACGGTTAAGAAGACTCAGACATACACTCCACAAGAGACATGTGAGGGATCATGGAAGACACCAACTTTCAAGAATGCTCTCGATTTCTCAGCAACTGCTTACTATTTTGCTTCAGCGCTTAGCAATGCGCTCGGAGTGCCAGTAGGAATTGTTAATAGCAGCTATGGTGGCGCCCATGTTGAAGGCTGGGAAAGTAAAGAACTATGTGAGAAGTATTCTGACATCCCAACTGACAGCGTTGGTGCATACAATTTTGGTTCGTCAGACTACGACCGCCCTATGCTGATGTATAATGCAATGTTCTGTCCTATAAAAGACTACACATACAAAGGCATAATTTGGTATCAAGGTTGTAGCAATGTAGGTCATGCTGATGTCTATGCTCAGCGTCTTGCCGACATGGTTAAGGATTGGCGCGAGAAGCTTGGTCTTGGCGATATACCATTCTATCAGGTTGAGATTTCTCCTTACATCTATGGAAAGGACGAAAATGATGTGCAAGGAGCTCTTATTCGTGAGGCTCAGTACAATGCCACAAAGCTCATTCCTAACTGTGCACTCGTAAGCACAAATGACCTTGTGTTTCCTATCGAGCGCTACAACATCCATCCTTCACAGAAAAGAAAGGTAGGAGCTCGCCTTTCGTATCTTGCTCTTAATAAGGTATATGGCATGAATGAGATTGCTTGCGAAGGACCTCGTTTCAATAAAGAAACATTCCGCATTGATGGCAACAAAGCAGTTGTAAGTTTCATAACTAACAATTTTGGCATATGCCGCAATTGGGGGCTTGAAGGCTTCGAGATTGCAGGTACAGACAAGCAATTCTATCCTGCAAAGGCTGACTTCAGATGGCAAGATAACTCTGTCACTCTCACTTCAGATTCCGTTCCAGCACCAGTTGCAGTTCGCTATTGCTTCAAGGACTTCCAGATAGGCAACCTCATTGGTGGAAATGAACTTCCTTGCTATCCATTCCGTACGGATAATTGGTAACTTAAGCAAACATAAAGACTTATAAAAACTCTCTTCGAAATGCTTAAACATTTTATTTCATTATTCTTAATATTAGCAGCATTGCCTGCGTTGGCTCAGCGCAAGCCAGCCATACCTCGCGATGAAGCTATTGAAGCACAAGTAGAAGCAAAGCTGGCACAAATGTCTCTCGATGAGAAAGTAGGGCAGATGCTTGAGCTTACTGTAGATGTTGTGACAGATTGGAGCAATCGCAGTCAGTTCACGCTCTCAGAAGAAGCGATGCACAAGGCGTTCAATGTCTATAAGACAGGCTCTATTCTCAATGTGCCTTTCTCTATCGCACAGACACCTGCAGTGTGGTCAACAGCCATCCGTCAGATGAATCAGCGCTCAATGGAGCAGTGCAATGGCATTCCGCAGATTATGGGTGTTGATCAAAACCATGGTTCAACATACACATGGGGCGGAACTCTGTTCCCTCAAGAGGTGAACATGGCAGCTTCATTCAATCGTGACATCCCTCGCCGTGTGGGAGAGATAACAGCCTACGAATCACGCGCTTGCCTCATTCCTTGGGTATATAATCCCGTCATGGATCTTGGCAGAATGCCTCTTTGGAGCCGTTTGTGGGAAAGCTTCGGAGAAGACAGCTATGTGAATGCAGAGATGGGTGTTGCATTCACAAAAGGCTATCAGGGAGATGATCCCAACCATATTGACAATCAGCATGTCGCAGTGTCCCTGAAGCACTATATGGCATACGGCAACCCAGCATCAGGCAAGGACCGCACACCAGCATACATCCCTGAGCGTGAGTTGCGTGAGCGCTATTTCGAACCATTCAAGCGCTGTGCAGAGGCTGGTGCGCTCACTATCATGGTCAACTCTGCCGTAATCAATGGCATTCCTACCCATGCCAACAAGCAGCTCATCACGGATTGGTTTAAGGAAGGACTGAACTGGGACGGCATGGTGGTGACTGACTGGGCAGACATAGACAACCTTTACAAGCGTGACCACATTGCGGCAAACAAGAAGGAAGCAATTGCCCTTGCCATCAATGCAGGCATCGACATGACAATGGATCCATACGATATGAGTTTCTGCGATTTGCTCAAAGAACTTGTAAATGAGGGAACTGTGCCAATGTCGCGAATTGACGACGCTGTGCGCCGCATTCTCCGTCTCAAGTATCGTATAGGCTTGTTCGACAAGAAAACTTGGGATGTTGATTCAAAGAAACTTGCAAAACAGTACAATAAGTTTGGTTCTGATGAATTTACTGCAGAGGCAACAAAGATGGCAGAAGAATCAATGGTACTTCTCAAGAATAAGAATAACATACTTCCACTGAAGCAAGGAACAAAGATTCTTTGTGTAGGCCCAAATGCTGACAATTTCTCTGCACAGAATGGCGGTTGGTCATACTCATGGCAGGGCAACATGGCTGACAGCTGCTGCCGAGCTATAGGCAAGTATCACACTTTCTATCAAGCACTTGCTGAGAAGTTTGGCAAAGAGAATGTAGCTTACAATAGTATGCTTACATACAAAGGCCGCAATTGGCAAGAGGAGTTCCTTGATGCAGCACAGGCAGACGCTTTGCCAGCGCAAGTGAATGACTGTGATGTGGTCGTTGCCTTTATTGGCGAAAACTCATACTGCGAGACGCCAGGCAACATAAATGACTTGACTCTTAGCAACAAGCAGTTGGCGATAGTAAGAAAACTTGGCACAGATTTCAAGAAGCCAGTCATTCTTGTCCTCAACGAAGGCCGTCCACGCCTCATCACTGATATTGAGCCAATTGCAGAAGCTGTTGTGCATACATTCCTCCCAGGAAATTCAGGCGGTGATGCACTTGCAAACCTTCTTGCAGGAGACGCAAATTTCTCAGGAAAGATGCCTTACACTTATCCTAAGTATTCTGGTTCATTTGCCACATACGACTACAAGCCTTGCCAGCAGCGCGAGACAATGTCGGGCAACTACAACTACGAAGCATCCGTGGATGAGCTCTACCCATTCGGTTTCGGCATGAGCTACACAACATTCGAGTACAGCAACATGACAATCAATAAGTCATCGTTCACAGCTGCTGATGACCTCACTTTCACAGTTGATGTCACTAACACCGGCAGCAAAGCAGGCAAGGAGTCAGTGCTTCTCTTCGTTAGCGACCTCGTTGCAAGCATCACTCCAGACAACAAGCGTTTGCGTGCTTTCGATAAGATTGAGCTTGCTCCAGGCGAGACAAAGAAAGTCACTCTCACCCTCCCAGCCACCGACCTCGCATTTGTGGGCATAGACAATCAGTGGGTGCTTGAAAAGGGCGACTTCACAGCTCGCATAGGCAATCAGTCAGTGAAGTTCCAATGCTCTGAAACTAAGCAGCTTGGCTATAACAGGTAACCTCTTGACTGAATGAATCGTCAGTCAATATTCATATTATCATTCATCGCTGTAGTGCTTGTCCTCCTTGTGGTTGGCAATCCCTACAGCGATGCGTGGTTTCTGAAATGCCCTCTCCATTTTCTCACAGGCTATCAATGCCCTCTTTGCGGAATGCAGCGCCAGCTCCATGCCCTAATGCACTTCGATTTCTCAGAAGCCTGGCGCCTTAACCAGTTCCTTCTCATCCTATATCCCTATTTCATCTTTATTCTCCTTAGCCTTCTATTCCCCAAGCTTGCCGCCTCCCGTGTCGCAAAGCTCTGCAACAGCAACAAAGTCGTCTTGCCTCTAATTGCTCTTCTCTTGCTTTGGGGAGTATTTCGCAACCTTATGTAAGAAGTCCATTCCTTTCCATAGGTAAATGCATCTAAATTATATGTATCAATAAGTCAAAGAACGCTTGCTTTCGCAATTTTTCGGGTGCAAAGGTAAGCGTTCTTTTTTTGTCAAAATGCGATTGACTTCGTCGAGCTCTACGAGGTTCGATGCGATTCGATGCGTTTCGATGCGATAAAGTTGAAAAAAGTTCAATTTGTTTTGCTCAAACTAACTTTTCTCATATTTTCTTTGTAATTAATCTACCTTTTATTAACTTTGTGGCGAATCTACGCCGAGGGAAGCTCCTTGTGGGCAAACCATTCTGGCTTTCGTGCCAGTCAAAGGTAAGGGTTCCTATATATAGAAAAGCGTTTATCTTACGCTTTGTTCTTGGTTTACAGAAACTTCGCAACTTTCTAACCGAAACAGAACAAATGCAACGATAGATGCTCATGGGTGTGATGTATTCGTACCTCTCCATGTCAAGCCTGTATTGGCTCTTGACATGATTGGTTGTTTCTATCATATCGGCGTGGGCTCTGGGTACTCAAAAATACGCTAAAATCAGTTGTTAGAGAATTAGAGTTTCGTTTGTGTAAACATCTGAAAATAAGGCAAGAATCGGCAAAAATAGAATCTTAAACTATCTTAACGAGAGAGCGATTAGTTTAGGATATAGGGGAACATTCTCGGGAATAGTTTTTATCTTTGCGGCGAAAATTTTAAGCGCAAGATAAAAATGAAAA
>JAGHVC010000094.1 GCA_018064505.1 Candidatus Minthosoma caballi
CTCGTTGGCAAGCGTTTCCCACACCACGGTGCATACGCATTCGAGCACTGCGGAAAGGTTCTCTTCGAGGCTCTCAAGATGCTCGGCGTTGAGGATATCAACACTCCACTCCCTGCAGGTCAGCTCTACCCAGGTGAGAACCCATTCGCAATCTAAGATTCCGAATAGAACATATATAAATGAAAAAGATCAGGAAGGTGATTCTTCCTGGTCTTTTTTTTTATTGTGCTGAGAAGAAGAGCAGCTTCTTTGTATTTGTCATTTTACAAACGGTTCAGCTTTACAGCAAGGCGAAACAGCAGCATTGATGTCATGCCGTATTGCTGACTCTCACTCCATCCTGTGGCAGACATTGAGGCATTGAACCCCTGCTGGGAGTTCAGAATGTCGCGCCACTCAAGGGATGCTGTGATTATGTTGAGGAATTTGTATTCGGTGCTTGCATTCCAAATATATTCGCTGCGATTGGCAGACGCAAGCTCATAGCCGAACTTGCGAGTGTAGTTGAAGTCGGACTTAACCTTCACATTTACCTTTAGAGGCAATGTGTATTCTAAATTCACGCTTCCTCCTGCTCTTTGTCCCTTAGTGGCCTTACTGAGGTAGTCGCTTTTGTTGTGGTCCATGCTGTAGTTAGTTCTGACAATAGCCATGATGGACTTATTACTGAATGTCCCGAATATAGAAGCGTCGATTCGTTGCCAGTTGCTTGCGCTTTTTATTGGTGAGGCATCAGTCACATCTTGGACAAAGGAAACACTATGGTTGTAGCTGTAGTTTGTGAGACCAGCCAGGGTTACATCGCCAATAGCCTTCGTGATGAACAGATATGAGTTAGAATCCCAGTTGCCATTGATGTTTGTAGGGGTTGAAGTGCGTACGCCAGTCTTGTGGTCAATGACAGACAGCGTGGTTAGCTGATTGTCAGTCCAGTTGTAGTTTGACGAAATGCGAAGCAGAGAACCCAGTTGGTATTCTGCCCCCATCTGATGACGGAATGCCTCCTTCAGATTTGGGTTTCCTATGCGGATGTTCATGGGGTTGGAATAATCCACTGTGCTTGAGATGTTTGGCAAAGAGTTTGCTCCGTTATAGGTGAGAGTAAGCTTGTTCTTTTTCTCGTGCATCTTCATCTCAAACTTAGCGTTAGCTTGGTATTTTATAGCCCTGAGACTATTGTGGTCGAAATGCGTGAACTGAGTGTTGTCTGCTGTGCGGACAGTTGGCTGTGCGCGTCCAATGAACTGGAACATCACCAGCTTGTTGTCGAATTTGAAATCAACACGAGGGCCATGCGACACATCTATATATTTATTGTCATAGTGAAGGCTATCGATAGGAGTGAGCACAGAAGCCCGCACATCATTGTATGTCTGGCTGTCTGTGTCCCTATTGTAGTTGAACTCATAGTTCACGCCTAAGTTTGTGAACTCTCCAAATCTATGGCGAAAACGCAAAGAGCCTTGCAGGTTTGTGCTTTTTGATGGACTGTCAATGATATGCTGAATTGTGCGAACACTATCGCCCAGGAGGTAGAAGCGTGTTGAGTTGAAGTTTGTGTTCTCGTCCTTCTTGTCCGAATATTGCACAGAAGCAGAAATGCCGATTTCCGTCTCTCGCTCTTCTCCAAAATACTGAGTTATGTTTCCTCTCCAAACGATCTCTTTTGTCTCCGAATTAGAAGACGAGGAAGTCCTGTTTGTGCTGATAGGACTTAACTCGTTTGAAATAGAATCTTGTGAATTTGACCAGCTCCTGTTTTCTGATTTAGAAATATGAGTGCGCATATTCCAATAGGTATTGTCAGTGAAGTGACCATCCAGATTCAGATTCCCGGCATACGACCACGACTTAGAGCCGCCTCGTGTTTCCGACTGCGAACTCTGCGTATATTCAGGCAAGAACAATTTGTTGAAATTGCTGTTTCTCGTTTCGGTGCGATGATAGCCATAATCCGCACTTCCGTCCACCGTCGTTTTCCCAAATTTCTGTTCATGCGATATGGATGCATTTGTCCTGACTTCCTCTTCGTGGAAAGTGCCTGCAGACGGTATGTCGGTAGTGTTGAACTTGGCGCTCGTCTGTCCTCCGTCCTTCTTCCATCTGCCTACATCGGCATTGAGAGAAAAATTATTGAAAGTGCTTGTTGCGCCGAGTCCAGCATTGACAAACAGCACATTGTTAGTCTTGTTCTTCGTGGTCATGTCCATCACCAGATGCTGTTCGCTCATCACATCGAGAGTGTCGTCAGGCACTTCATACACCTTGAGGCTTTTCAGCTTCTCAGGTGGCATGTTTTGCAAAGCAACGCTCATGTCACGCTTGAAGAAATTGTCGCCATTGAGTCGTATTTCTTCAATATCCCGATTCATGTAAGTAAGCTTTCCGCCCAGGTATTGCAAGCCTGGCAATCGGCGCACGAGGTCAAGAAGAACGCTGCCCGACGGCATCTCGTAAGCATCGGTGTTGAAAATGACTGTGTCTCCGCGCTGATACATTTTCTGCAATTCACCTATCACTTCCGCCTCTGCCAAAGTCATTGGATTGCTATGCAAGACAAGCGAATCCATCTCAACCTGAAGCACTTTCTGCCCAAGCAGCTTAACTTCTTTTGGCGTGAATGTCTGGTCGATGCCGTCCATTCCCACATACGAAATCTTTATGTGAAGCAAGTTGCTATTAAGGCGGTGGCGCAAAAAGATAGGAACAAGAAACTCTCCGTCTTTATTAGACGAAGCACCAAAAACTTGAGTAGTGTCGCCAACGCATTGCACCTCGATATGCGCACCTTGAAGAGGGTAGGGCTTAGGTTCAAATTCATCAGTGCCACGGAGCACTCCATTCACCACGAAAATCTGTTTGGCATACATGGAAATGAATGCTTGCAGCTCAGGCCTGCTTGCCATTTCTTGCAGCTGAGGCGAATTGAGCCAAGTGTTTATATTCTCCTTTGATTTCTCTTTGTTGTCCTGCGCATATATAATAATAGTATAGGGCAATGCAAGAAGAATTATGATGAATTTCAGGAATGCCAGTTTTATATAGTAATGTTGTGCTATTGAAGCTAAACCTTCTGTTTTGTGGTTTCGGATACAAAGTTACGAAATAAATGGCATAGCTATAGGCATATAGGGAACTTTTTGCACACATTTCGTCAAATTCTGCTTGCCTATGTAAATGCAAGTCGGTGGAATACTATTATTATGCTATCTATATAGGGATATTCTGCTTATTATGTTGGGGTTATAGGCCACACAGCCTTGTGTGACACAAACTTGTGTGGGCAAAATAAATGTTGTATATTTGTACACAACGATTTTGGTAAAGCCGATATTCGTGACCGATACAATCTTGGTTCTCCGACCAATGTTAAGAGAATCAAGGATGCCCTTGAGGAGCGTGAGATAGTGGATGTGACGGAGCGAGGCGTGTTCATCAGCGACCCTGTTCTATCTATGTGCCTAAGAAAGGTGATTTGATAGGTGTTCGTTGCAGATTTATAAGCAAAACCTTGCTTGTTATATTCTTTATCATTATCTTTGCAATATGTAATTCATTAATGTTTAATTAAATCCTTTCTACTATGAGAAAACAATTTGCAAAACTATTCATTTTGTTGGCATTGTCAGTTGGCATTCTGCTTGCTTCATGCAGCAATAGCAGTGGCACTTCGGGTGTTCTTTCAGAACTCACAGATGTATTTGTAGAAAAAGCGCAGAAAGTCATGGAACTTAATGAGTATGCGCAGAAAGTGTCCGAGACAAAAGATCGCGATGAACAAAATAAGCTTTCACAGAATCTGGTTGAAATGAGCAGTCAGTTTGTTGCAGATGAGGAGGCACTTGCTGAGAAGGCTAAAGCTATAGGAGAGAAACTTGTTGGCACTCCAATTGAGGTTGTGGCATCCGAAGGCTCCAGCATAAAGTTCTCAGATGGTGTCATTGCAGAAGCTTATGCAGGCAAGTTTGCTAACATCGTCATAAAAGCAAAGTCATCACAGTCAGTGCCAGATTTCTTGAAGTGCCAGCTTGTGGATGATGAAGGTAATGTAGTTAATGTGATCACTTCTGGTGCTACAGAGGATGGCATCAGGATTGTTATCCATTTTGCCATCCCACCAAAATGTACAGAGGAAACTGTGAAGTATCTGCAAGGCTTAGGCCGCATGACAAAGATAGTTGTTCTCACTGGCGATGCAGCTGCTGCACCAGAGGCTGAAGCTGAACCAGAACCTGCGTATGAGGACGGCAGCGATGGTGATGATGCCGAAGGCTTTGTTTATAATGGAGTGGAAGTTAAGGTCGGTGCGCCATTAGCAGAGACTCTCCGAAAGTTGAATATCAAGAGTTTCGACTACAATTTGGATTATGGTGTGACTTGCAACATCGGCGAGCGCACTCTTGTGATTGAGGAGGATGACATCAATGATAAAGGTATGGAAGTCATCAATGCAATCGTTTCAGATATGGAGAACAACATACCTTTCAGCATCGACTGTATAAAGCCATCTGCTAAGATAAAGGAGATCCTATAAAGCCTTAATTGTTAGTAGGATAGAGAATAGTATAAGAGTATGCGCCGTTTGTCAACTTGATAAACGGCGCATTTCTTATATTCTTTACTAGCACAAATGCAAAAGTATGGATGTGTTTCTTCTTAGAGTCTTTGCTCCATTATCACTTCTTTATGCTCGATGTTGCTATCGGGAAGTTGAAGTAAGTGTCGGGGAATGGCTCGTCCTTCAGGGTGAAGTGCCACCACTCGCAGTCGAGGAGCTTGAAGCCGTGGCGCAGCATTGCCTTTTGCAAGATCATGCGGTTGTTGTACTGCTCCTGAGTGATTGGCTTGTATGCACCTATCTCCTGACCTGGCTGTACATCGGGATGAGAGGCAAGACCGAAATAGTCGTAGGTGCAGCCCATGTCAACCTCCTTCTCCAGCTTCATGTCGAAGAGGGTGAGGTCAACAGTTGAGCCACGGGTGTGACCGCTCTTCTCTGCCACATACTCCTGTGGCACGATGATAGACTTTTCCAGCTCTGGATAGAAATACTCCTTCATGCGCACATCGGTAGTGTCCTTCGCCCATTCCATGAAGAAGTCCACGGCACACTGCGGACGGTAAGCATCGAAAATCTTCAGTCGGTAGCCCTGCTTCATCAGGTCGTCGCTGACAGCCTTCAGCGAGTCTGCTGCCTGACGAGTGAGGATAGCCACAGGCTCCAAGTAGCCCGGTATGCGCTCACCGATGAAGTTATATGTGCCGTAGTAGCGTATCTCAAGGATCACATCGGGTATGTGCTCGGAGATAAGTACGAACTGCGAGCTGTCCATCTCTGGCGACAGCTTCTCTTCTTCTTCGTCGCTGCTGCACGCTGTGGCTGAGAAGAGTGCCACCAGTGCAAATGCAATTAGATAGAGATATTGTCTCATTTTTCTTTTATTTTTTTTATTTGTATTCGTTTTCTTACCGAAGGTCTTTGTTACGGCATATATAATTTATAATAAGATGTGGCGTCGAGGTGAAACAGCCACGCTCTCGTTAGCTGCACGCTGGCGCAGCGTCTCTGATTTGCGAGTGCAAAGTTACGAAATAAATAGCATAGCTATAGGCATATTGGGAACTTTTTGTGTATTTCTTTTGAGTGTATTAATTATTTGTGTATATTTGCAAGTTATTTCACTTCAAAGCATTAACTAACTATATAAGAAGAATTAATATTTTTTACATGAAAAAACAGTTATTAACTTTATTTTGTGCAGGATTGATGCTTGCAGGTTGTGGAGGTGTGTATGAAAACACCGACCAGGGCATCATTGTGCATGTGAAGCAAGCGGACAGCATTGCAACTGCACCTAAGCTTGTTAGATTGCAGGTTGTTGGCGAGAAAATCATCCATGTGTCAGCAACTGCAGAAAGCAAATTCGCGGATCCTCAGAGCCTTATGGTTGTTGAGCAGCAAGAGAAGACTCCATACACAGTGAGCCAGCTCGGCGACACAATCACTGTTGCCACAAAGTGCATCAAGGCAAATGTGCTTGCAAGCACTGGCGAGGTGTGGTTCACTGACTCGGTTGACAATCTCATTGTGCATGAGCAGAATGGCGGTGGCAAAGAGTTCACTCCTTATTCATGCACTCAGACAACATACGCAAATGGCGATGCTGAAGGCGTAGATAAGACATACAACGGATGGTCAATCCGTACAATTTTTGAAAGCCCTGATGACGAAGCATTCTACGGACTCGGACAGCATCAGGCAGACGAATGGAACTACAAGGGAAAGAACGAAGAGCTTTTCCAGTACAACACAAAGGTGTCTATTCCATTCATTGTTTCTTCAAACAATTACGGCATCCTTTTGGACAGCTATTCTCTTTGCCGCTTTGGCAATCCTAATGACTATAGCCAGCTCCACAAGGTGTTCAAGCTCACTGACAAGGAAGGCAAGGAAGGTGCTCTCACAGGCACATATTCTGCTCCTGACCAAGAGACATTGGTGCGCCGTGAGGACAGCATCTATTTCGAGAACTTGAAGTCGGCAAAGAACCTTCCTAAGTTCCAGCTTGGCAATGCGAAGGTTGTGTATGAAGGCACTATTGAGCCTTTGGTTACTGGCGAATACAAGTTCAGCCACTACTACTCAGGCTATCAGAAGGTTTACATTGATGGCAAGGATGTTTACACAGAGGATGTAGCCGGAACAGGCAGCAGCGAGCAGACAATCTGGCGCACAGCATGGAATCCAAATGCTCGCAAGTTTGCTGTGACTCTTGAGGCAGGTAAGAAATACGACTTCCGCCTTGAGTGGATTCCAGACGGAGGCGAAGCATACTGCGGACTTCGCGCATACGCTCCAGTTGCAGACGAGGAGCAGCAGAAACTTTCTTTCTGGAGCGAGATGACTCAGCAGCTTGATTACTATTTCATTGATGGCGACAATGCCGACGAAGTGATTGCTGGCTATCGCACTCTCACAGGTAAGGCGCAGATCATGCCTGACTGGTTGCTTGGCTACTGGCAGAGCCGTGAGCGCTATAAGACACAGGACGAGATTCTTGACGCTCTTGCTGGTTTCCGCGAGCGCGGACTTCCTATTGATAATATCGTGATGGACTGGAACTATTGGACTCCAGATTCATGGGGAGCATTCACATTCGACCCAGAGCGATTCTCTGATCCAAAGGCAATGATTGACAGCATTCATGCAAAGAATGCAAAGATCATGATTTCTTGCTGGCCAAAGTACTACCTCACAGTTGACAACTTCAAGGAACTCAACGACAAAGGCTACATCTATCAGCAGTCAATCAAGGACAGCCTCTACGACTGGCTTGGCTACAAGTACGCGTTCTACGACGCATACGACGAGGATGCTCGTAAGATTTTCTGGCGTCAGCTCTACGAGAAGCTCGGCACAATAGGCATGGATGCTTGGTGGATGGATGCTTCTGAGCCTAATGTGCGTGACTGTACAGACCTCGAATACCGCAAGCTCCTTTGCGGCCCTACAAAGTATGGCTCTTCAGACGAGTTCTTCAATGCATATTCTATTGTAAATGCTGAGGCAATCTATGATGGCCAGCGTGCATACGAAACTGCAATTGAAGAGAAGGGCATTGATGCAATGGACGGCAAGGCACTTCAGGCAGCCGCTTCTTGGGATCAGCGTGGTTTTGGCAACAAGTTCTCTCCAAACAACAATCGCGTGTTCCTCCTCACTCGTAACGGTTTCGCAGCTGAGCAGCGCTACTCTACAGCTACATGGTCAGGAGACATCGGCACTCGCTGGGAGGACTTGAAGGCGCAAATCACTGCCGGCTTGAACTTCTCTATTTCTGGTGTTCCTTTCTGGAGCATGGACATCGGCGGTTTCTCTGTAGAAAAGCGCTACGAGGCAGCTCAGCGCATGTACGATGCGCAAGGCATTGAAAACAACGACCTTAAGGATTGGCGCGAGCTGAATGCTCGTTGGCATCAGTTCGGAATGTTCGCTCCTATGTATCGTGCACATGGACAGTTCCCATTCCGTGAGCCATGGAACATTGCTCCTGCAGGCCACCCAGCATACGAGAGCATCAAGAGATGTCTTGAGCTTCGCTACCGACTCATGCCTTACATCTATTCGCTTGCGGCTGATGTGCACTTCAACGACTATACTATCATGCGTCCGCTAGTAATGGATTTCGGCAAGGACAAGCAAGTGCAGAACATTGGCTATCAGTTCATGTTCGGCCCTGCTATCATGGTAAATCCTGTATATCAGTATGGTGCTCGCCAGCGTGAGGTTTACTTCCCTAAGGACAACATCTGGTATGACTTCTACACAGGACAGGTTGCTTCTATGGGCGCAGAAAGCAAGACAGCTCCAGCTCCATACGATCGCATTCCTCTCTTCGTGCGCGCAGGTTCAATTATACCATTTGGCCCAGCAATCGAGTACACTCGCCAGAAGCAGGCAGAGAACATCCGTCTCTATGTGTATGAAGGCAAGAACGGCGAGTTCACTCTCTACGAAGATGAAGGCGTGAACTATGGCTACGAGGCAGGACGCTTTGCTAAGATCAAGTTCACATACGACGAAGCAAGCAAGAAGCTCACTATTGCTGACCGCGAAGGTGAATTCCCTGGCATGCTCAAGAACCGCACTTTCACTGTTGTTGCTGTAAGCAAGGACAAGGCTCAGGCATACGACCCTGAGGCTGAAGGCAAAGTTGTGAAGTACAACGGAAAGAAAGTAGAAGTTCAGTTGTAAGCCAAGCTAATTTATTAATTATCTCATATTTCAAGGAACGCAGTACCCTTCATGGGCGCTGTGTTCCTTTTTTTGTATTGTCCGAGTTTTTTGTTTTCAACAGCTATAGATGCTGCTTAAGGCACAATGGAATTGCAACAGCTCCAAACACTTTCATGTCACTCTTTTACTTGCTCAAAACACTCTGCTCGTCTCGCCCTATCGCTTCTGCCCGTAAAGCGATATGGCTTGTCGGGCGTAAGCCATAATGCGAGACGGGCGCACGCTTTTCACCCTTAGCTTGCTGTGCCAATATGGCTACATTTTGCAGGTCTGCAAGGTTGAACCTCATGCTCGAGAGGGGAGAGAAGAGGTGAACATTGGTGTATTTCCGTTATTCGTGTGCTAAATGCTTGTAATTGTCTCAGTTGCTGAGGCGTGGGGCTGCATTTGTTGTAATGCCCTTGTAATGTGATACAAAATATGTGATACACCATGTTTCAAATTTGATAGCGGATGTTTCATAATTTATAGTACACATATATTAATATATGTAAATTTGCATGATGTTATGTGCTTTTTTGATTATATGCTCATGGAGCCTGTCAATCACGAGGCAAAGAAATAGAAAAAACTAACAAAATCAATTAATAACAACATGAACTTTACAACAAAATCTCTGAGACGACTTGTCCGTGCGGCAAGCGTGGCGATAGTTGCCGCAGGATGTCTGAGTGCTTGTGACGGTTATGATTTGGCTGAAGAGCAGCCTTCATGGTTGGGATCAAGTATTTATGACTATCTTGAAAGCAATGGCAACTACACCAATGTGGTGAAGATCATCGACGACTTGGGCTACAAGGAGGTACTGTCACGAACTGGTAGTAAGACCCTCTTTGTTGCTGATGATGATGCTTTCAACCGATTCTATCAAACTAACCCTTGGGGAGCTCGTTCTTACGGTGAGCTCACATTGGCGCAGAAGAAGATTCTTCTTTACGGCGCGATGATCAACAACTCTTGTCAGGTTGCTTACCTTTCAAGCTCGCAAGGTCCAGTGGAGGGCGACTGTATGCGTCGCGAAACTTCTTTGAGCCTTTACGATTCTGTGCCAATCATCACTCCGGCTGAAATGCCTGACAATCCTTACTGGGAGCGCTATAAGGATGCTGACAAGAGCCTTGTTTGCTTCAAGGACATGAGCACTCCTCCAATGATTCACTTCATTGAGTCTTTCTTGCAGAACAATCTTATCAACAACGAAGACTGCAAGTTCTTGTATAATGGCCAGACACGCAACCCTGGCGATGCTAATATCAACGGCATCCTCATGACAGAGCAGAACATCAAGTGCTCTAACGGTTTCGTGCACAAGATGGCTGATGTGATCACAGCTTTGCCAAATATGGCTGAGCTTATCAACCAGAACGAAAAGACACAGAAGTTTGCAAACCTGATGAATCGCTTCTGTGCTCCTTATTACGCTGGCGACGCTGCAACAGTTGAGTACAGACGCCTGTACAACTCAGATGTTGACTCAGTGTTCCAGAAGTGCTATTTCTCTGAGCGCAATCATGACGATTTGGATCTTTCTCTCACTCCAGACAAGGGTCCTGTGAACGGTATGCTCCGTTTCGACCCAGGATGGAATCAGTTCTATTCAACAACTAATGCTGGTACATCTGCACATGTTGCTCTTCAGGAAAACATGGGTGTGATGCTTGTGCCTTCTGACGAGGCAATTGATGACTACTGGGATAATGGCGGCGGCAAGGTGCTCAAGGATTTCTATCATTCTTGGGAAAATGTGCCAGACAAGGTAGTGTCTAAGATGATCAATGTGAACATGCTCAACAGCTTCGTAGGCTCAGTGCCAAGCAAGTTCAAGACTGTGCTCAACGATGCTAACGATGAGCTTGGCATCAACGAGAGTGATGTTGAGTCTGTTCAGATGGCATGCAACGGTGCTGTTTACATCACAAACAAGGTGTTCAACCCAGTGGCTTATATCTCTGTATCATTCCCAGCTCTCGTTGATGAGTCAATGAGCATTTTCTATTGGGCAATTGAGCAGTGCGGCTATGATGTGTATTTGAACTCACAGCAGTCATACTACAGCCTTTTCATTCCAAGAAATGGCGCAATGCTTGAGTACATTGACCCATGTTCTTTCGGCAAGTCAACTACTCAGCTCTTCCGTTTCCACTATGACAAGAACGCTCAGCAGGAGCAGAACAAGGTTTGGGCTTCTATCTGGAACTACGATGTAGAGACAGGCGAGGTTGGTGACTCAATCAGCAAAGCAAGCTACGCACAGATTAAGAACCGCCTTGAGGACATCCTCAACACTCACATTGTGATTGGCAATGTTGAGGACGGCAATAAGTACTACCAGACAAAGGGCGGCAGCGTTGTTTCTGTTAGCAATGCAGGCGTTGAAGGCACAATGACAGTGCAGGGCAGTGCTCAGATTGACAACAGCAAGCCTTTGAAGATCTCAAAGATATACAACCAGGCTAAGGTGGATGAGAAGACAGGCAAGATTCTCGGCAACGGTAAGACTTACATCATTGACGAAGAGCCAATTCAGACAACTCGTCAGTCAGTAAATGACATTCTTAACCCAGAGATTCATCCAGAATTCAGCAAGTTCCACGAATTGCTCAGCCAGACAAGCTTCCTTGAGACAAAGCATGTCATCGGTAATGATGAGCATGGCTGTGCTTCAGAAAACATCAGCCTCTTCAACACATTCCGCTATACAGTGCTCGTGCCAACAAATGCAGCTATCGAAGCAGCTCAGAATGCAAACGAGATTCCTACATTGAAGGCAATTGCTGATGCTGAGGAAGAAGGTGACGATGAGCTTGTTGACAGCCTCAAGCACGAAATCGAAGAGTTTATCAAGTATCATATCGTTGATAACTCATTCTATATTGGTCAGGGCAATGCTGACGGTAAGTACGAGACTTCTTCTTATGCAATTAAGAACGGAGAGGTTCAGTACCGCAAGGTTGATGTAAACTGCAGCAATGATGGCATCACTTTCACTGATGTGATGGGCAACACTCGCAAGGTTACAAACAATAACAACCTTAGAAACTTGATGGCACGCGAATATCAGTTTGATAGCGGTGATGCTTCAAGAGCAAACACTCTCTATACATCATCGTTCGCAGTAGTTCATCAGATTGACGGAGTATTAAAGTATAAATAAGTAGCACAAGATGAAAAATATTTCCAAACATATACTTCTCTTGGGTCTTGCAGCTTTGCCACTCAGCATGTCTGCTCAGAAAGCCGGCGATCTGATTCGTGGTCGTGTGTCAGATGATATTGACGCGCTGATGGCATGTAATGTGGTCGAGATTGACAATGCCAACCGTATCGTTGCGCATGCTGTTACCGATGTGAATGGTAACTTCTCTTTCCGCATTGTTGACCCAAAGCACAAATTGAGAATTTCTTACATAGGATATGCAACCCAGATCATTCCTATCAAGGGACTTGTATATAATATTAAGATGAAAGACAACAACCAGTTGCAGGAAGTTGTCGTGAAGGGTAAGCAGACAATTCAGTCAAGTGGTCTTGCTATTCCTGTTCGAGAGATTTCTGTAGCTCACCAGAGCATCGATGCAAAAGAATTTGAAGGTCTTGCTTTCACTTCTGTTGACGAAGCTCTCCAGGGCCGTATCGCAGGTCTCGACATCATCAGCAACTCTGGTAACCTTGGTTCTGGCACAACAATGCGTTTGCGTGGTGTCAGCTCTATCAATGGTAGTTCAGAGCCACTTATCGTAGTCGATGGCAATGTGTTTGAGAGCGACTACAAGAATGGCTTCGACTATGCAAATGCAACTGAAGACCAGTTTGCTGAGCTCCTCAATGTCAACCCAGACGATATCGCAAGCATCACAGTGCTCAAGGATGCCGCAGGTACAGCTATCTACGGTTCTCAGGGTGCTAATGGTGTTATCGAAATCAAGACAAAGCGTGGTACTGTCGGCAAGACAAGGGTTACATATTCTTATCGCGGCACACTCACTCATCAGCCATACGGTATGCAGTTGCTCAATGGCGACCAGTACACAATGCTGATGAAGGAGGCTTACTTCAACCCTGAACTTAGCGATGCTGCTGCAGATATCCGTGAGTTCAACTACGATCCTACATTCTCAGAGTATGAGATGTTCAACAACAACACAGACTGGAAGAAAGTTGTGACAAAGGATGGTTTCCTCCACAAGCACAACATCAGCCTTTCTGGTGGTGGTGAGAAAGCTAAGTTCCGCATTTCGGGCGGTTATGATAAGCAGACAGGTACTGCACTTGAGCAGAAGCTTGACCGTTTCACTACTCGTGTTGCTCTCGACTATTTTGTCAGTGACCGTATCAAGATTGAGACAAACTTCAACATGACTTATGTTGATAATCAGCGCAATAACAACAAGGGCGGTGACCTCTTCAATATTGCTCAGCACAAGATGCCTAACCTCTCAGTTTATGAGCAGGATGCATTCGGCAACAATACAAAGGATTACTACCACATGCTCAGCACATGTTCGCCAGAACTTCGTAATGACCAGCTTGGCTATGTGAACCCTGTTGCTCTTGCAAAGCAGGCAACAAACGAGGAGACTACTTACCAGATTCAGCCTGAGTTTAAGATGGTGTATAAACTCCTCGGAACTGACGAGTCGAAATCTAATTTGGAATATGAAGGCAAAGTCATCTTCAACATTTTCAATAAGTTCAACGACTCATACTATCCATCAAGCCTTGTTTCTAATGGCTGGACAGACAAAAAGAACAATGCTGCAGAGACAAGCTCTCATAAGAGTACTGCCATCACAACTACTCACCGTCTCACATTCGTGCCACATTTCACCAATGCTGACCACTCTGTGATGACAATGGCTCAGTTCCAGCTCACAGATGGTACATCTAAGAGCTCTGGCAGCGGCGTGTATGGCTTGCCATTCGGCACAATCACTACTCCTATTGCTGACGGTATTATCAGCAACATGAGCACAGGTGCAGGTGAGTGGCGCAGCATTTACCTCACATTCCAGGCACACTATGCTTACAAGGGACGCTACATCGCAGACTTCTCTGTTCGTCGAGACGGTACAACAAAGTTCGGTGACGACCGCCGCTGGGGTAACTTCCCTGCATTGTCACTTCGTTGGAACATCAGCGATGAGCCTTGGATGGAACCTGTTAAGTGGCTCTCAATGCTCTCGTTCCGTCCAGGTTGGGGTCTCGTAGGTAACCAGCCAGGCAGCGAGTACCTCTTCTTCTCTCGCTATGCAAATGGCAACGCATACAACAGCAGCGGCTCCGTTGCTCCTCAGAACATTCGTCTCAACAGCCTCCAGTGGGAAAACAAGGAAACTTGGAACTTCGGTTTCGACCTCGGCTTGTTTGACAACAAGTTGAATGCCGACTTCAACATCTATACTCAGTACACTACAAAGCTGTTGATGTCAGGTGTTAAGCTTCCATCTTCTTCAGGTTACGGTTCTCTCTCATGGCAGAATGTCGGCGATATGCGTAACAATGGCTGGGAGTTCAACATCAACGGTAACCGCCTGATTCGTTTCGGCAAGGTTGGTATTGATTTCAATGTCACATTCGCAAACAACCGCAACGAGATTACAAAGATGGATCCTACAGTTCTTGAGTCTCTCAACAAAGAGTTCGACAGAAACAATGGTTCTTACCTCTCGCGCATCCAGCTTAACAATGCATTCGGCTCAATCTACGGCTTCCGCTACAAGGGTGTATATCAGTACTCTAAGTACACTCCAGAGGAAGTTCCTGGCGTGAGCGGACCTAATGCTCCTGTTGCTCGCGACGAGAATGGCAATGTAATCATCGACAAGAACGGTCTTACTGTTCCTATGGTATTCTGCTACCAGAACAACGAAAACACAACTGGCGGTACATATATATATGAATTCAAGGGCGGTGATGCTATCTACGAGGATATCAACCACGATGGTAACATCAATGAGCTTGATATCGTTTATCTCGGTTCTTCACTTCCAAAGATCACTGGTGGATGGGGCTTCAAGATTAACTTCGGCCGCTTCACTTGGAACAACCAGTTCAACTTCCGTATTGGCAACAAGATTGTGAACCGTGCTCGCATGGATGCAGAAAAGATGTATGACAACAACAACCAGAGTGCAGCTGTAAACTGGCGCTGGCGTGTTGAGGGCGACATCGCTCCTATTCCTCGCGCTCTTTACAAGGAAGGTTACAACTGGCTTGGATCTGACCGTTTCGTAGAGAAAGGCTCATTCATGCGTCTTAACTATTCTCAGATTAGCTACTCTTTCGAGCCAAAGGTGCTCAAGCAGTGGGGGCTCTCACAGCTCAACCTTTATTTGAGTGCTAACAACCTCTTCTGTATTACAGGCTATAGTGGTGCTGACCCTGAGGTTGGCTACGGTGGCATGGGTGTTGCAACAGATAATGCTCGCACACCAAATGCTCGCTCATTCACTCTTGGCGTAACAGTAGGATTCTAAAATTACAGGAAATAATATGAAAATTAAAAATATCATTCAGACATTAGCCATTTGCGCTTCTGCAGGATTCCTATCCTCTTGCGATGACTTCCTGACAATCAAGCCTCTCAATGAGATTGTGCTTGAGAACTACTGGACAGAGGAAAAGGATGTGAATAGCGTGCTCAACTCATGCTATGCGCAGCTTGAATCAGCAGATTGCATTCAGCGCATGGTGGTCTGGGGCGAACTTCGCTCTGACAACATTGAAGCCGGATCAGGCACAAGTAACGACATACAGCAGATTCTCAAAGAGAACTTGCTCGAGACAAATGGTTTCACAACTTGGGACTCGTTCTACAAGGTTATTAACCTTTGCAACACGGTTATTCACTATGCCCCAGGCGTGCAGCAGATTGACCCTAACTACACTCCAAGTGAACTTCGTGCAACAGTTGCAGAAGCAACAGCGATTCGTTCACTGTGCTACTTCTATTTGATTCGCACTTATCGCGATGTACCTTATGTGACAGAGCCATCCCTCGAGGATGATCAGGAGTATAAGCTTCCTGCATCTAAATTTGACGCAGTGCTTGATAGCATCATTCGTGATGTTGAAGCTGTGTCAGACGACGCTGTTCGCACATTCGGATTGCATGCACATGAGAATACAACTCGCATCACTCGCTGGGCATGCTATGCAATGCTTGCCGACATGTACCTCTGGAAGGGTGACTACCAGAAGTGTATTGATTACTGCGACCTCATCATCGATCAGAAGATTAAGGAGTATGAGTACGAGCTTGAAGAGAACCCAACTACACTCACTCTTGAGCTTTACGGTAAGTACCCACTTATCTCTGAGGCTCCTTCTAAGGGAAATACAGGTGGCAATACTTACAACGAAATCTTTGGTACAGGCAATAGCTTCGAGAGTATCTTTGAGTTAAATTTCGACACTGAGCAGAAAGTGCTGAACAGCACTATTTCTTCTTTCTACGGAAGCAGCAGCAACCAGAATGGTCAAATGGCTACCCCTTCATATTTCACTGAAGGACTGGACAACAACACTAATGAGTACTTCCGCAAGACAGATTGCCGATTCCTTGAGAACATTCGCATGGAGTCAAGCAAGAACTACATTCAGAAGTATGTTGCAGGTAGTGTAAGCTACCGTACAAGCACAACAACCAATGCTATTCCTTCAGTAGATGCTGACCTTCGCTCAAATGCTTCTGCCAACTGGATTATCTATCGTCTCACTGACATCATGCTTATGCGTGCAGAGGCTGAGGTTGAGCTTGCTGGTGATGTGAAGCCAGACATGGAAATCACTGAAGATCAGGAGCAGCACTACCGCAAAGCTTTTGAAAGCGTGATTGCAGTTTGGCGTCGTGGCAACAACATGCGCGAAGCTACTCGCGACACTCTCGTATATGACGATTATGCTTCTTCACGCATGTCGATGGAAGACCTCGTTTACGGAGAGCGTCAGCGCGAGCTCATGTTCGAGGGCAAGCGTTGGTACGACCTTGTTCGTATGTGCCGTCGCGATGGCGACAACTCGCGCATGATTTCAAAGGTCGTTTCAAAGTTCAAGCAGGACCAGGCATCTATCCGTATCCGTCTTGCTGCACAGGATGCGCTTTACTTCCCATACAATCGTAATGAGTTGAAGGTAAATAAATTCCTTGTGCAGAACCCAGCATACAAATCAAGCGATAATTATGAACAGAATAAATAGAAGAGTCATGAAAACAAACATTAATATAAAGAAAGAAATGAAGGGCTCGAAGGGAATGAAGACCTTGGTTGCAATCATCTGCGCTGTCTTCGCTCTCAATTCATCACTCTTCACTCTCTCATCTTGCTCTGATGACCCTGATGCAGAAAACTACTACACATTCACAGGCGAGATGGTGTCAGACTATCTTGACAACCGCCCTGAGCAGTTCAGCCAGTTTGTCGATATTCTGAAGCGTTCTGGCATGTATGGCATGATGGCAACTTACGGCACATACACATGCCTTGCGCCAACTAACGAAGCAGTTGAAAGCTACTTGCGCTCAAAGGGCAAGTCTTCAGTTGCTGAGATGTCAAAGGAAGAGTGCGACACGCTCGCATGGAACCATATCATCAAGTACACTTACTTCACTACCGACCTTCATGACGGCAACTTCCCAACTGCCAACATGAATGACCGTTACCTCACATTCTCATGTGATAGTGATGCAACAAATGGCAACAACATTATTTATTTCGTAAACAAGGCTTCTCAGCTTATTGCTCGCGACGACTCTGTTGAGAATGGTGTTGTTCACACAATCAACAAGGTTATTCAGCCAAGCAGCCAGTATCTCCCTGAGCTCATCATGGATAACCCTGAAGTTTCAATCTTTGCCTCAGCTCTTGAAAAAACAGGCCTTGGCAATTTGATGTTTGAGTATCTTGATGAAACTTACACAGCAGATCCAGACTCTGTAAATAAAGGCTTCTACATCACTCGCGCAGGAACTGAGCAGCACCTTTGCTACTTGGTAGGCAAGCGCATGAAGAGATTCTCTGCATTCATTGAGCCAGACTCTGTTTTCATCAAGAATAATATCCACGACCTCCCAGAACTTATAGAATACGCAAAGGAGGTATATAATGAGGTTTATCCAGAAGATGCTGGCAAGTACGATGACGATTACACAAATCGCAAGAACCCTCTCAACCGCTTCGTTGCATACCACCTCCTCCCATACTATGGTGGCTATGACGACTGGACAGTCAACGATGTTAACGGCGTGAACTTGAAGTCTGACTGCGCTTTGACAGATAAGATTGACTGTACTGACTGGTACACTACACTTATGCCAGGCACCATCATGAAGATGAGTTCGCCTACAGGCTCAGAAGGTGGTCTTTACATCAACCGTAAGGGCGTGAAGAACAGAGCTTCAGTTCGTGGCGTAAAGGTGTTCAGTCCTTCAGAAATTGGCAATGTTGACCAGCAGGCGCTTAATGGTATCTTCCATTATATTGACGACATTCTTACATACAATGTCAAGACTCGTGATGTTGTGTTCAACGACCGTATCAGAATTGATGCAGTAACACTTTCATCTGAATTCATGAACTGCGGCGCTCGTGGCGCAGCAGACTGTACAATGTTCAAGATTGTTGATGGCTGGGATTTCCACGGCCAGCAGCCAAACCTCAACCTCCGCAACCGCGGCACATGGAATGCCACTTACCAGGATGCTGTTGACTTTACAGGTCAGTTCGACATCAGCTTCCGCCTTCCACCAGTGCCAGAGAACACTTACGAGGTACGCTTCGCATACGGTGCTCACGAGAGCCGCGGTGTTGTTCAGGTATATTTCGGCGAGAAAGACAAGCTTGAGCCAATGGGTATTCCTATCGACTTCCGTATTTACGGCGCTGACCCAACAATTGGATGGGTTGCAGACACAGGCGATAAGGATGCTGACGCAGCAATTGACAAGGCTATGCACAACCGTGGCTACATGAAGGAAATGGACACATGGCAGCAGGGTGGTGCTAACAACCTTCGTGAGAACAATGGTAAGCTCCGCAAGATTCTTTGCACTCAGACAATGTCGCCAGACAAAGAGTATTGGATTCGTATTCGTCTCGTAAACGACAATCCAAAGGCAGAGCTCCCAATCAACTACTTCGAATTGTGTCCTAAGTCAGTATATGCAGGACTCACTGCAGAAGACACTCATTAAAATAAGTTGAAAGTGAATAGCTAAAGTGAAAAGTCCAAGTAGCTTTTTACCGGAGCTATTCACTCCAAAACAAGAAAACGATATATAGAGAATATGAATAAGATAAATTTGAAAACAAAAGTGCAAGTGGTGCTTATGCTTATCACTTTACACTTTTCACTTTTCACTTTAGTAGGATGTTCCGACACCTGGGATGACCACTACCCATCTGAGCAGACTAATGGCACCGAGTCATTGTTGCAGCTCATTCAGGCAGATCCTCAGCTTAGCGACTTCCTCAAGGTTGCAAAAGCAACACATTTATATAATAATATGCACATCACACCCGTGACATACGCCGATTTGCTTGGAGCAGACCAGGCACTCACAGTGTGGGCACCAAAGAATGGCACTTTCAATGCAGACTCATTGGTAGCATTGTGCCAGACAAATAAAGGCGACTCTCTTGTTGGCCAGCAGTTTATGGCAAATCACATTGCTCATAATGTTTACAACATGAACAGCTCTACAGACAAGAGCATTAAGCTCTTCAATGAAAAGTTGGTGCACCTTCTTCCTCAGTCATTTGGCTCAACACCAGTTCTTAGCAATTCTTTCAACATGCCAGCAAAGAACGGTTTGCTCCATGTGATCGACCACCAGGCTCCATTCGCATACAATGTCTATGAGGCAATCACTTGTCTTGATGACTTAAAGCATGTGGGCGACTTCTTCCTCCGCTTTGAGAAGCAGGAACTTGACGAGGACCGAAGCGTTGTAGCAGACATCGTAGAAGGTCAGAAGATATATTCAGACTCTGTGATGGTTCGCAAGAACATCCTTTTCCGCTCAGTTGACAACATCATCAGCGAAGACTCTGCATTTGCCATGCTCGTGCCTACAAAAGAAATGTGGGATGCAGCCGTAGCAGAAGCAAAGCCATATTTCAACTTTGGCAGCGTAGAAAAAGCCGACTCAATCGAAGACTACTGGGTGAACATGTCTCTTATCCGTGACCTCTTCTACAACAAGTCTATGCAGAGAGGCATTCAGGACTCGATCTTCACCACTTCTTACTCATACGGCTCGTATCCATACCATGTTTACTACAAGCCATTTGAGGAGGGAGGCATTATGAACAAGAGCGTCATTAAGGACTCACTTTTGTGCAGTAACGGTTCAATCTACAACCTCGCAAAGTGGCCTTTCACAAAGGAACAGCTCTACTTCCATCCTATCCATGTGCAGGGTGAGCGCGAGTCAAATATCATTGAGTACAACCTTTGCACAATGAACTACCGTTCAGCAATTGGCGACACAATCAGTGGCAATGGCTACCTCGACATCG
This sequence comes from Candidatus Minthosoma caballi, assembly GCA_018064505.1. GTDB lineage: Bacteria > Bacteroidota > Bacteroidia > Bacteroidales > Bacteroidaceae > Minthosoma > Minthosoma caballi. The sequence goes on from JAGHVC010000094.1 coordinate 20,317, forward strand.
TGCCAAAGAACTCTACATCTAACTGGAATGCAACATTCAAGGTTCGCAACACACTTTCAGGCACATACGACATTTGTGCAGTAATTCTTCCAAAGACAGTAGCAAACAGCTTCACTCACGACTTCAAGCCAAACAAGTTCAAGGTGACAATCAGCTATGTAGATGTAGATGGAAAGAAAGTTGACTTGAACATCAAGGATGAGTATGAGAACGATCCTTACCATGTTGACACAGTAAAAATTGCAACTGTCACTCTTCCTGTATGCTACTACAATCAGCTTGACACTGATGTGAAAGTTCAGTTAAAGTGTAACATCACAAGCCGTCAGACACAGTACTCTCGTGAGATGTTCCTCGATTGTATCTACCTCAGACCAAGCAAAGAAGAAACAGCATCAGCAAAGGCAAGAAAGGAGGCAAACAAATGAAAAAGCATCTCTTATATACATTATTAATAATGAGCATGGCTCCTCTTGCTGTATTCGCTCAGGAAGAAGAAGCACCAGTAAAGGCACCAGCACGCACAGTGGCAGCACCAGTACCTACTCACCCAGTCAGCGGCAAGGTAATTGATGCAGCAACAGGTCAGCCAGCTGTAGGTATCAGCGTAAAGGCTTACGGCACAGGTCGCTATGCAGCCATGACAGACGAGAATGGAGAATACACTATTAAGGTGCCAGATTGGGTAACATCGCTCACATTCTCAGCAGAAGGATACACTTTGGTACAGCAGGCTATAGGCAAAGACGGAAAGGTGCTTCCTGTGACTATGTACTCAGACAAGTTCACTGCTATCTATTCAACAACAACATCAGCAAAGTCAAGCCACACAGCACTTGTATCATACAACAACAACGACTTCAGCATTGACAATCAGCTTCAGTCACAGCTTGGTGGCGACTTGCATGCCATCACTCGCAACGGCATAGCAGGCCAGGGCGTAATGATGCTCATGAATGGTATCAACTCCCTCAATTCAAATGCTCAGCCACTTGTCATTGTCGATGGCGTGATGATGAACATGCAGTACAATGGCTCTTCTTTGCATGATGGATTCTTCAACAATGTACTCTCAAACATCATGGTTGAGGACATCGAGAAGATTTCTGTTCTCAAGAACGGTACAGCAATCTATGGAGCCAAGGGTGCAAATGGCGTTGTGCTCATCGAAACAAAGCGCAACAAATCCATGGCAACAAAGATTGATGTCAGCATAGGCGGAACATACGAGTTCCTTCCAAAGCTTCCAGAGATGATGAACAGCGAGCAGTTCCGCGTGTATGCATCCGAGCTTATCGGCACAACAGGCACAAAGAGCAACTCATTCAAGTTCCTCCAGACAGACCCTAACTACTACTATTACAAGCAGTATCACAATTCTACTGACTGGTCTAAGGAAGTATATGATGAGGCATTCTCTCAGAACTACAGCATCAATGTTCAGGGTGGTGATGACATTGCCAACTACAACCTTTCAGTAGGCTATGCTCTTGGCGATGCAACACTTAAGAACAACTCATTCTCACGCTTCAATCTCCGTTTGAACACCGACATCATTCTTGCTCGCGGCCTCAAAGTACGCTTCGACGCAGCTTATAGCGATGTAACTCGCAATATGCGTGACATGGCAATCAAGGAAAATGTGACAGACGGCGTTATTTCTGCACCATCATTCCTGGCGCTCATCAAGTCGCCATTCCTTTCACCATACGCTTATGATGTTACGGGCAACCGCTCAGATTACCTTGCAGAAGCAGACGACTATCTTGCAGATGTAGTGAGCCGCAAAGGAATCACAACATCTCTTGCCAACCCAAAGAGCATCCTTCTCAATGGCGAAGGCAAGAACAAGAATGACTTTGGCAACCGAACAATCTCTCTTGCTGTAACTCCAAAGTGGGAGATCAACAGAGACTGGACACTTGCAGATCATTTTGCTTTCCACATCAACAATACAGACCAGAACTACTACCTCCCAACAAATGGTGTGCCTAACTACAAGGTAGAAGGCCTTGAGGATTATGTAGAGAATGTGGCAAGCTCCCTCTCAGGCCGTCAGGTTACACTCATGAACGACCTCTACGGACAGTATCAGCATCGCTTCAATGCACACTGGGTAAATGTTCGCGGCGGCTTCCGCTACTTGCACGACACATTCCGTCAGGACATGCAGGTGGGCTATGACACAGGCAACGACAAGACACCTAACATGAATGGCGACCTCAACTACAAGAAGACAAGCGGCTTCGACAACAATGATGTTGACCTCACATACTACCTCACAGGCGACTACAACTACAAAGAGCGCTACTACCTCTCTGCAGCAATCTCTATGGACGGCAGCAGTAAGTTTGGTGTCGATGCAGATGGCGGCATGAAGATTGGCAACTACGCATTCGGATTCTTCCCATCAGTGCAGGGCGCATGGGTTATCTCAAATGAAGATTGGTTCAAAAAGAACAACACTCTCAACTATTTGAAACTCAATGCAGGTCTCGACATCGTAGGTAACGACGACATCAGCACTCGCGCATCTCGTACTTACTTCGTTGCAGGTAAGATCTTCAACAACATCACAGGCAAGACAATCGGCAACATCGGCAATACTAAGCTCAAGTGGGAGACAACAACTCGCTTCACTGCCGGTATTCAGCTTGCAGCTATCAAGAACCGCCTCAGCGTTGGCTTCAACTATTTCAACAGCACAACTAACAACCTCCTCTGTCTCAACCGCCTCAGCTACCTCACAGGCGTGCAGACAAACTGGAGCAACGACGGCAAGCTCCACAATGAAGGCTTCGATGTGAATGCAAATGCACGCATCGTCAACACTAAGGACTGGACATGGAGCATTGGCGCATCTCTCGGCCACTACAAGAACGAGATCAAGCGTTTGCCAGGCGGAGTTCAGTCAATGGAGACTGACATGTTCGGCGGCACTATCATCTCTAAGGTAGGCTCAGCAGCAGGAGCATTCTATGGCTACAAGACACAGGGCGTGTTCACAACAGCAGAAGAAGCTCAGGCAGCAGGCCTCTATCAGGAGACTCGCACAGGCGCAAAGCAGTATTTCACTGCAGGCGACATGCACTTTGTTGACAATGGCGACAAGGTAATCAACGAGAAGGACATGCAGATTATCGGCGATCCAAATCCTGACATCTATGGCAACATCAACACTCAGGTGACTTGGAAGCGCCTCACTCTCGGCTTGAACTTCAACTACTCAGTTGGCAACGACATCTACAACTATCAGCGCAGCATCATTGAAGGAGGCTCATTCTTCTACAACCAGTCAACAGCATTGCTCAATCGCTGGAACCACGACGGACAGCACACAGACATCCCTCGTGCCACATTCCTCGACGATATGGGCAACAGCCGCTTCTCTGACCGTTGGATTGAAGATGGCTCATACCTCAAGCTCAAGACAGTCACACTCAGCTACCACATTCCAGTGCACAGCACATACTTGCAGGGCGTGACAGTTTGGGCAGCAGCCAACAACCTCTTCACAATCACTAAGTATCTTGGCAGCGACCCTGAGTTCTCTCAGTCAAATGCAGTCATCGGCATGGGTATCGACCGCGGTCTCCTTGCTCCTGGCCGTTCATTCAGCCTTGGTATGAAGATTAACCTCTAATCTCTTGAGTTATCATAATTCAAGCGTTATAAGGTAAAACTTAAGAACTTAAAAACTCAAAAACTTAAGAACTTAAAAAAAACTTTATGAAACTAAACATATTAAACATAAAGAGCAAGAGCATGTGGGGAGCAATGTTGCTGACATTCTTCACTCTCCAATCTTCACTCTTCGTTCTCTCAAGCTGTTCAGAGACAGACTCTACACTCGTTGAGTATGTTGACGACAACAAGCTGAATACGCCGAACGATACCATCTATTCTCTTATGGGCATCATCAACAAGATGCAGGTTATCGCCGACCGTACAATTCTGCTTGGCGAGGTCAGAGGCGACCTTGCACAGATGACAGATGCAGCTGAGCTCGACCTTCAGGACATCGCAAACTTCGAAGTCAAGGCAAACAATCCTTACAACAATGCGCGCGACTACTACGCAATCATCCAGAACTGCAACTACTACATTGCAAATGCCGACACTACGCTCACAAAGCGTGGCGAAAAAGTGTTTGAGAAGGAACTTGCAGTAGTTCGCACATACCGTGCATGGACTTACATGCAGCTTGCGCTCAACTATGGCAAGGTGCCATTCTACACCAAGCCTATTCTCTCAGAGAAAGATGCCGACCCTTCGCTCTATCCTTCATACGGAATAGAGGAGATTGCCGACTACTTCATCAAGGAGCTTGCTCCATTGGTGGATGTAAAGACTCCATCTTACGGTGTAGTAGGAGATTACATCAACTCAGAGAAGTTCTACATCCCTGTTCGCGTGCTTCTCGGCGATCTCTGCCTTTGGGCAGGCCGATACAGAGAGGCAGCAGCTTACTATCATGACTTCCTCACTGACAAAAACGACCCACTGCCAATCGGCATTAATAACACTGTAGAATGGACTGACTTGGATTTCCAGTCATTGAGATCAAGCTACGCAAGCCAGTGGTATACGAAGAATGTTGGTGAAAATACATTTGCAGTTATCCCAATGGCAGAAACTGAATACGAAGGCATTCGCAGCTACCTCGAAGAGATTTTCTGTTCTACATACGACAACGATGGCTTCTATCAGTTCACTCGCTCAGGAGCATACAAAGAGCTTTCTGCAGCTCAGAAGTATGTAATGGTAGTCACTGACCCAACAACACAGCTTCGTGACACAATCTCTCCTTCTCCAGACAAGATTTACACTGATGACATCATGAAGGGCGACCTCCGTCTCTATGGCTACTACACTTTGAAATCTCGTTCCACTACTTCTGAAACTCAGAACAAATACTCTCAGGTTATCAGCAAGTTCAATTGCGAGAACTATGTCGCTCTTTACCGTTTGCCACAAATCTACCTTCGCTATGCAGAGGCACTTAACTGTGCAGGCATTCCTGAAGCAGCATTCGCTGTGCTCAAGTATGGCATCTGTCGTGACAACCTTATCCGCACAGTCAAAGATGAGGATGGCGAAACCATGAATATTGACCTCCTTAGCCCAGAGACTCGCGCAAAGGCTGGCACATTGATTGACTTCAGCGAATACTACTTCACTGCATCAAACACTATGGGCATTCATAGCCGTGGCTGTGGTGAAGCTGGTGCCGACGCTGCTTACAGCATCCCTGACCTCCCAACTCTCGAGGACTCTATTCGTTTCGTAGATGACAAGCTCTGCGATGAGATGGCACTTGAGATGGCGTTTGAAGGCTCACGCTTCTACGACCTCATGCGCTTCTCTCTCCGTCGTAGCGATCCACAGTTCCTTGCTCGCAAGGTCGCTTCTCGCCGCGGTGCTGCTAACTTCGACGAGGTCATGTTCACTAAGTTGTCGGATAAAAAGAATTGGTATCTTCCACTTGAATAGGAAGCCCCCTAACCCCCGAGGGGGATTAAGAATGATTCGTAAATAATAGGTATGCTATATAGAGCTATATAGAATATACCTGCCTATAAAACCTGTCATTGCCTAACAGCTTTGACAGTTTTTTTTGTTGCTATGAAGTTCATTTAACTAATAATTTTAGCACCCACAGAGACACAGAGAGCACAAAGCTTTTTCAATGCTATGATTTTGAGGACTCGGAGGTCGCTTTGCGACTGTGAAGGCCACAGAGCCATTCGGAATGACATCAGCAAAGCCGCCAAGTCACTCTATGGCCTCCCGCTCTCTTTATGGCAGTTTTAGTTTTTTCGAACAAAGACCGAGCAAATCTGAACGAAAAATAAACTCAAAATTCTTAAAAGTTTCTTTGCTCGTTCAGTTTTGAAGTTCCTTTGTCGAGAAAAAAGTCATCGTCATCGTGTTCTCAGTTTTCTCTGTGTCTCTGTGGGCGGAAATCCGCCCGAACACGAGACGGGCTAAAGCCATATCGCATGCAAGGCAGAAGCAATGTTGCCTACAAGGCGCAAGCGACCAAGCGTGACGGGCGCAAAGATTTTAACATTTGGGAAACAAACGATTTTTTATAAAAACCAACGAAAATACCTGATATGTTTCCTAAAAAGCAACATTTTGAATTATTTTAGTT
>JAGHVC010000212.1 GCA_018064505.1 Candidatus Minthosoma caballi
AAAGGCACAAATTCACAGTTGTATTTAGTGAAAAACTTTGTTACAGGATTCTTATTCTCGAATGGAACAAAGATGTTTGGATAGAGATTTTGTATGTTACGTATTGCCTCGCCAGTGTTTACTTGTCCCACTCCATATACAAATGGTGTAAGGTCAATTTTGTTATATACGAAAATCACCTTGTCGCGTGGAGACATCATAGTCTTCAAACTACGTATTCGACTGACATAATTTGCACGTGGAATGCTGTCATTCCAATCTGGTTCTACCATGACTGCCCATACTTTTCTGTTCACGCTTTGTATGATAGTGTGGACATATGTAGGATATTGTCTGTTTGGATCGTCAGGAGAAAAGTAATACTCTCCTGGCGCTTCGAGAATCTGACATACTGGTTTTCCATTCTTCAAAACCTTTACCAGCATAAAGCTGATGTTAGTCGTACTTGTTGCAGCTTGATTGGAATTAATCATCTGGTCAAAATTCTCACAGAGTTGCCTGTAGTTGCTGTCATAAGTTGGACGGAAAGTCTTGTCTGGCACAACAGAATATCCTTGAGACTGCAAATATCTGGTCATTCGTACCAATGTCATAGTTTTACCACATGAAGGTGGACCATACAGCACAACAATTGGAGTATTTGGGTCAGAGATTGTTACTCTGATGTTGTTTGGATCGTTTAGCTCTTCTGTAGTAAGACCTGCAGGAGTGTTTTGTACAACATTATTACCATTGTTTGTACCTACATTGATATTTCCTACTTCGGTGTCATTTCCACCGTCGTTTATTTCTGTTGTATCGATTGGATTTGTATTGATATCTATTGCCATTTTGTTTATAATTTTAATTTACATTATTTTATAATAATACATCTTTGCCACTTCGTCGAAGCAACAAATTATAACTTCACCGTCGAACCCTTCAACAATGCATTCCTTTATTGTAGAAAGGGCAATTTGAGCAGCTGCTTGTTTCGGAAAACCATATATGCCAGTACTTATGCACGAGAAAGCAATACTACTCAAACTTTTTTCTTTTGCTATCTTCATTGCAGTTCGGTAGCATGAAGCAAGGAGTTCTGCTGCTTTATGTTCGTTATAATTACTATATACTGGTCCAACAGTATGAATCACATATTTGCACGGAAGGTTGTATGCACCAGTTATTTTGCTTTGTCCAGTCTCACATCCACCAAGGGTTTTACATTCTTCATACAATCGCCTACCAGCAGCCCTATGAATAGCACCATCTACACCTCCTCCACCAAGAAGAGTTCGATTGGCTGCATTAACTATGGCATCAACTTGTAGAGATGTAATATCTGCCACTATTACTTTCACATGCTCCATACTATTAATCTCTTTTCTTGAATGCAATATCAAAGAAGATGAATGCTGCTACATCCACAAGGATTGAAATGATTATCCAGAATACGAATGCAAGACCACCTTCTTTTCCTGTGAGGAAATCCACCCAAACATCATATACGCTGAGCAAACGTGCAACTTTTGTCTGAGGGTTGGCACAAGTGTATGCTTCTCTATCTGCCTCATCTTTGAAGTTCACAAATTGTTCATTCTTCTTAACAACATTATATGCTGTATTAAGTTGATCTTTGACACCTTGAACATCTTCTGCGTCTGTAAGGTCTAAATCTCCATTGTCTATAGATTTATTAATCAGTTGAAGGTTTTTCAAACTGAGAGTGGTCTCTTTAAGGTTTTCTTCACTTGGTGAAAGAATGCTTTGTACAATGTTTCTTGCTTTTGAGTCTGCTAATGTGTACATCTTTTGACGATATGCATCACATAAATTTTGACGTTCCTTTGGAGTGTTTGCTTTTACATTGAGAGGCTCTATCTTGTCAACTCCAAGAAGTTTTGCAAACTTTCGGAATATTTCCTCTGCCTTTGGACCAAAACCAGGATTTGCTGCATTCTTAATCTCAGCTTCCAATTCTCCAAGGAGAATCTCTAATTCATTCCTTAATTGTGTGACTTTAATCTTTGCTTGTTCATTATTGTTTGTGTTGTCTTTAATTTGAACAAGATATCCTTTGGATGTAGTAATATCTGCTGTTACCTTTTCGTCAATAAGATTGCGGAAGAAAAAGGTGTGAGTGTTGGTTGGCATACTACATAACAGCCAGAATATTAGGACAATAATTATGCCTCCAATCAGAGTTGCACCACGTTTCTCCATGTAGATGTTCTGATTCAAACTGTCTGCTATCATCTTTGTTCCCCATGAGGCAATAAAGAAGAAGCCAATTGTGATTGCCCAACAAAAAATAGCAGGCCAACTTGGTAACAATAGATGTAATGATTCCGCAGTTGCCCAGCAGCTTACAGCAGCAAAGGCAAGAAAACCTACAATAGTGAAGATTTTCAAAAATTTGTTTTCGTTCATGTTTATTCAATTCCGCTTAGCTACCACAGCAGAGTATTTTTTATGATAAGGTTCACATATAAATAAAAGAACGTGGAGCCAGTCCTGTCACTCGTTCCACGCTATTAAGGCTCTCGCATTGCCCGGTAAGTCGAAACGAGCAACGCTGAAAGCCCCACGATGATGTATATAAACCCATTAGGATAAGGTACAATACCCCCTATCCATTAGAAGGAGATATAAACATCCCATGAGACGTCCCCGTTGCTTTGTTTTTGACTTACCGATGAATTTGCGAGATTCTAATAGCGTCAAAACCAAAGCGTCAAGATACGCCTTTAATATATATGTGTCTTGTCTGTTGTTGTTATAGAATAATGAATTCTTATACAAGAGATGACAAAGACACCGCAAAAATAGTACTATTATTGAAAATAAGCAAATATAATGAGAGAAAAAATGTGAGTATATACAAAAAATATGGCAGTCCGTTGTACGAACTGCCTTGATTTATTAGTGAATTGTAAATGCCCTAGCTGTTAGTTTATGGGTGTTCTTCTTGTAGCTGTATAATCGCTGCCTTTGTCATGAAAAGTGGTGTGAGTCACATCGGTATGGGTGGTGTGAGTCACACCACTACCATAGGTGTGAGTCACACCGCTTAAGGCAATGCTGGGTACGGTGATGAAGTGGGATTATTGTCACCCTTCTGGTTTCCTTTTGACTCGTTATGCTATGCCAAATGCACACAGAATTATGAATGCTTCATTGTTGAGACTGGAGCGAAGCAGCTGTATCATTTTGCTCTTTTGTTTCTTCACTCCGCTGACAGATAGATGGAGCTGTTCTGCTATTTCGGGATTCGATAGTCCTTGTTCAAAAGAAAGCTCGAAGATGGCGCGGTATTTTTCTGGTAGTTTCTCGATGGCAGAGTAGAGCAGATCGAGTGTTTCCTGCTCGATGTATAGCTGTGAGGAATCTTGATCTGTGTCGTCCTTTGGGGTGTTGAGGAAATTCTCATGCGCTTTGTGGTGACGCAGAATGCTGATGGCAGAATTGTGTACTGTGGTATAGAGGAATGATTTCCAGCTGATTGGGTCGGTAATTCTGTTTCTGTTTTGGTATGATTGGAAGATGCAATCCTGCACACAGTCTTCGGCCAGAAAGGCGTAGCCATCAGTGAGAATACGCACAGCGTATGTGAGCAAACTTGGGTATGCTTCATGGTAGAAGGAGTCGAGTTTGCCTGCTTTGAAATCATCTATGATGGCTTGAGTGAGTTTCATCTCAGATTTGTAATTTGGGCACAAAGGTAGTCTTTTTTGTGTGTAAATTATGTTTTTTTTGAAAAAAATGTTGCGTTTGAGGGGACTAATAGGGAAAGAGTGCGTATTATGGGTAAAGACGAAAGGATTAAAAGGATAAATAATATAACATGAAAATATGAAAAAGATAATTATTAATTTAACGATGATGACAGCAATGCTTTTATTGCTTGTTGCTTGTCAAGAGAGTGGTCCGCTGCTTAAAGGCACGGCAAAGTTTATCGGTAAGCATGATTTTGTGGTCAACTACACGCCTGACGGACACATGCTGAATATGCAGCCTTATTTCCTGCAGCTTGATGAAGATGGCAATTTCACTTTCGATGCCGAGATGCCATACGACTTCATGGATGTGGAGGTAGTAATCGACGAGAATGTGTATGGCGTTCATCTTGAGAAAGGTAAGACATCTGTCTTGAATATTGTTGAGACGAGCGCAGGCAAATATGCATGTTCCTTTGCTGGAGATAATGCTGATATCAGCGAACTCATGTCTGCTGCTTTTGCTGCCTACGATCTATATGCATACTCAGGTCCAGATGGAAATCATGGCATGACAGTGGCTGAGGCTCGTGCCAAACTTGACAAGGCGCACGAAGCAACCAAGGCAAAGCTACAGTTGATTGATGACGAGGAGCAGCGTGAATGGTACGCTAAGCGCATTGATGACATGCACAAAGCTACAACCCTGCGACTGATAGAGGATCAATGCTACCAGGATGAAGTTGATCCTGCTGATAATGAAGAGTACCAAAGACTCATCGACTCTATTGATCCAAACTCAGAGTTTTCTCTTTTGTCTGCAAATGTCATTGTGTGGGTGAGCAAGCAATGCAAGAGTAAATTAGAGTTCGGAGGCAATGCTGCACCTAATGCCATGGAGATAATGGACATTGTGGATGGAAGCATAATCAACGAACATACAAAGAAATTCTTTGCATACTATGTGCCAAACATGTTCTTCACTTATGGTGACCACATCTCTGGCAAGGAAGAGTTCTGGGCTCGATACAAGGAATTTGCAAAGAATTATCCTGACTATATAAAAGCCTATGAGCAGGAGTATAAAAAAGAAGTGCAGGCAAAGGACGACATTGTCGGCACTATGCTTCCTGATATAGAGCTAACGAAGCCGGACGGCAGCAAGGTGAAGCTGAGCAGCCTTTATGGTAAATACACCTACATTGATGTGTGGGCTACTTGGTGTGGCCCTTGCTGCAAGGAAATACCTCATCTTGAGGAACTTGTGAAGAAGATGGCAGGCAAGGAAAACCTTCAGTTTGTGAGTTTCTCGGTTGACGATGACCTTGATGCATGGCACAATAAGCTGGATAAAGACAAGCCTGAGTGGCAACAGTTTGTGCTTGATGGAGAGGCAAATAAAGAGTTTAGCGCGGCTCTCAACATTCAGGGCATTCCGCGCTTCGTGCTTCTCGACCCAGAAGGCAAGATTGTGGATCCTGATGCAAAGAGACCTTCAGATAAGAAACTTGAAGAAGAATTGAATAGCTTGTAATGAATATTTCAGAAATCATAATCAATCATTTGCTTAGGAAAAGCACTGATGAAGAAGAACGGATGCTCGAATCGTGGCGAAAGCAAAGCGAGGAGAATGAGCTGATGTTCAAGCGACTAACCACTCCTGACTATTTGGAAGCAGAGTGGCACAAGCGCAAGGCAGTAAACTATGCTAAGGCTGAAGAGCAGATGAAGCAGAGAATAGGCAAGGAGCGACCATTGTGGTTGCGCCCTGCCTTCTATCGTTCTGCTGCAGCTGTTGCAATGTTGCTGGTTTGCAGTGCAGTAGCCGTATATTTATACAATAATAATATGCAGTCGCCACATGCAGAAGTTCAGTTAGCAATGCAAGAGTGGAAAGCAGGCGAGATGAAAGCAGTGCTGACAAAGGGGAACGGAGAGGTGATAGAATTGAGAGAACCTTTGATATACTGTAACGATAACGATGACTATGACGATGACGGAACCGATGCCGATAGCAAAAACGAAAAGTACACGCTCTCAGTGCCTCGTGGTGGCGAATTCAAGGTGGAGCTTGAAGATGGTACAGAGGTGTGGCTGAATGCTCAGTCGAAGCTCATCTATCCAGAGACATTTAGTAAGACGGAGCGACGAGTGATTGTGGAAGGTGAGGCATACTTCAAGGTTGCTAAGAACGAAGCAAAACCGTTCTATGTGGAAGCTGACAATCAAATAGTTCGAGTGGTTGGCACAGAGTTTAATGTCAATGCCTACAGCGAGGATAAAGTGGTGCAGACAACCCTCGTGAGTGGCAAGATTGCCATGCAGCAAAAGGGCAATGCTGACCGCGAGATGATTCTCACACCAGGTCATCAGGCTGTGTTTGATAAGACGCAACGCAACATCAAAGTGAAGAGCGTAGATACGGAAGTGGTGACCAGCTGGAAGGATGGCATGTTCGTGTTTGAGGATCAGGATTTAGCAAGTATCATGAAGACACTTAGCCGCTGGTATGACTTTGAATATGAGTTTAAGGACAATGAAGCAGCGCAAACTGTGTTCATGGGTCGCATACCTCGCTACTCTGATTTTGCTGATGTGATACAGATTATAGAGATGAGTGGTGGATTGAAACTGAAGCTTAGTCAGCGCAAACTGACTATATCAAGTACAAAATAAAGATAATGATGAAACGAATATTAATTTGCTTGTCTTTGCTCATGATGTGGACTTGGATGTTTGCCCAAGAGAAGACCTACAGCATGAAGATGAAGAATCAAGACATAGAAAGCGTGATACGCACTATAAGGTCTGCTACAGGCTATGAGTTTGTGTATCAAAAGAATGTGGTGAAGGAGCGCCGCGTATCACAGCTTCTTTTGATGACGAAACTATTGACAAAATCCTTGACAAAGTGCTTGTTGATGAGTGTATGATAGGATATGAGATTGACAAGAACACTATTGTGTTGAAAAAGCTTAATGCGCCGCTATCTATGCAAATTGACATTCCAAATGACGCTGCCTTGCTGGAAGAGGTTTTCGTGACAGGCTACCACAATGTGAAGAAGGAGAATGCCACGGGTGCTTATCAGTCAATCTCATCTAAGGAATTGGACAAGAGATACACTGGAGATGTACTGAAGAATCTTGAAGGCAAGGTGCCTGGATTGGTAATCTACAACAATGGCTTGAATGATGGGGGAGAGGGTGCCATCACGATCAGAGGCACAGGCTCGTTCAATGCCAAGACAAGCCCTCTCATTGTAGTGGATGGTCTGCCGATTGAGGGTGGACTGGGCAGCGTAAACCCTTACAACATTGCAAATATTACTGTGCTAAAGGATGCAGCAGCGGCTTCTATTTATGGAGCTCGTGCCAGCAATGGTGTGATAGTAATCACTACAAAGCGAGCTACGAGCAGCAAGATTGAGGTAAACTTCAGCGCTGACCTCAACATCAGCGAGCGCAAGGACTACAGTTACATGCGTTGGGCAAATGCTGGCGAGATGATAGACTTGGAGAAGGCAAATTTCTCATACATCAAGAACAACCCAAGTCAGTCAGCTTTCAACAATGTGAAGAGCAACTATAAGACTTCGCCTTACACGCTGAGTCCTATAGTAAGAATGCTGATGGCAAACTATCTTGGCGACCTCTCCACTGCTGACATGAATAGTGCGCTTGATGCTCTGTCGAAAAATGATTTCCGCAAGGAGTGGCAGGACTTTATGGAGAGAACTCAGGTGACTCAGCAGTATGACTTGTCGCTTCGCCATCGTGGAAAGAACCTCAATTCGAGCATTGTTCTCAACTATCGCGGTGATAATCTCGGCATGGCGAAAGAGCGTCAGAACACGCTGACTTTCAGCTATCGAGGAATACTTGATGTGGCTAAATGGATGAACTTAGAGTTTGGAGTGAATGTGATAAACGACCGTTCGAAGAAGCATGCTTTTTCATGGTGGAATGGCATCAATTCATACCAGCCTTACATGTCGATGTATAATACAAACGGTTCATTTGCTGATATGGAGGCAGAGGTTATGCTCAATGCGCCATCTCTTAGCGATAAGAGCCTGGGATTGAAGTCCGAAGCGTATAATTTCGGTGATGAGATAAACCGTAATTTCACAAGAGCACGCGAGACTAACATCCGTTCCTTTGTGCATGCAACGGCTAAAATTATTGATGGATGGAACTTGAGCGGTCAGTTCCAGTATGAGGATATATATTCGAAAAATGACTCTTATCTCGAAGCTGAATCATACGATATGCGTCATTTGTATAATATATATACTGACAAGAACGGGGTGCATAATATGCCAAATGGTGGCATGCTGAAATCTGCTCAGGCAGAAGGGGCGTACTATACTTTCCGCACCCAGACCGACTACTCACACGATTTTGCGGAAAAGCATAATGTAGAGGCGCTGCTGGGATTTGAGTATCGAGAGACAAACTACAAGAGCAAGAATGATGTGACGGTGGGATATGATGATAGGTCGCAGACAAACAACATGGGTACAACAAACTTTGGCATGTTAACAGCGCTTGAAGGTACTCAGTCGGCATTGGGCAAAGACTATACAATGAACGGCGCGCCTTCGGGTGCTGACTTCAGCTCAAGCAATGTGCTACACCGCTACTATTCTGTGTATTTCAATGGGGCATACACCTACAATCACCGCTACAATGCTTCCGTATCGTATCGTGTGGATAAGACAGACTTGTTTGGCGCAGACCCAAAATTCCGTGGCCGTCCGCTGTGGTCTATTGGTGCAGGATGGAATATTGCCAATGAGTCATGGCTGGGGCAGCTGGATTTATTCCAAATACTGAAGCTTCGTGCCAGCTATGGATTGACTGGTAACATAGACCAATCAGTGTCTTCGTATCTAACGGCTTCTGTAGGCGTGAATGAAATGAACGGCGTTCGCTATGCTTCGCTCAACACACCTCCTAATGACCAATTGAGATGGGAAAAAACGGCCTCTTTTAATATCGGCATTGACTATGCTATGCTGAGTGGTCGCCTTTCTGGCTCGATTGACTGGTATCGCAAAAATGGTTCTGATCTCCTCACAGTGACGGATCTTGACCCAACAACAGGATGGAACTCGCTGACTATCAACAACGGCAAAGCTCTCAATACTGGCGTGGAAATACAGGTTGACGGAGTGATTTTGCCAGCTCGCAGTCGTAAGCAAGTGGGAGTGAATGCTTCGCTGAGCTATGCTTACAATCACAATGAAGTGACAAGCGTCAATCACACTCCAGCTACAGGTCTTGAAGCTCTTTCGTCATACACTCTCCACAAAGGATATCCTATTCATTCCATTTTCTCCTACCGATATGCAGGAATGGAGGAGAAGAACGGCATTCAGACATTTGGATGGTATGATCACGAAGGAAATGTACACTATAGTGATGTAGCTTCTGATGAGTTTAAGCCAGAAGATGCTGTGTATTGCGGCTCGTTAGACCCAAAACACACAGTGTCGTTCACCCCTGAGGTGACTTGGAACGGCTTCACCCTCGGAGCAATGTTTGCTTACTATGGCGGTCACAAGATGAGGGCTCGCATAGAAGAGTGGACAAGCGAGGGCTCTCAGTTTGGCTATAGCTCTCTTGCTGAAATTGAAGCAATTCCGAAGAGTTATATTAACTACTGGAATTCAGACTCAAACAAAATTCCTGCCAATGGATATCCTGGTTCGACGAATGTGGTGGGTGATTACCGTTATCTTGATGCTGCTGTTGTTCCAGCCGACTTCCTTAAACTAAGAAATGTGGTGCTTAGCTATGAGTTTCCTCGCTCTGTGTGCCAGCGCATCAATGCAGAGTCGCTCAGACTTCGCATACAAGCAAACAATCTCTTTACTTGGCATCGCAACAATTTAGGCGTTGACCCAGAAGCATGCAACCCTTCTGGAGGCGAGACAATGCTCAGATTGCCACGAAGTTATACTATGTCATTGTCAGTGATGTTTTAAGACTCACCCATGACCTCCCAGTGAGAGAGGGAGTAGGAAGTTACCAGAGGGTGATAACTTAAGAACTTAAAAACTTACATTCTTAAAAACTCAAACTTTGATTTATGAGCAAATACATATTTAATATAACAGCTTGCATGCTTATGCTGCTTTTGTCAGCGTGTGAGAGCAAGCTTGACATTGTTCCGAAAGGTAAAGTCACGCTTGGCACTGTTGATGAGCTTGAGTTGCTTCTCAATCAGGAGTATTCGCTTCCAGTAGTTCCAGCAGAAGACCTCGGATTGGTGTGTGGCGAAACAGTGGGAATGTTTGACCAAATCAGTGCTGTTATGAGTCAGACAAACACAAGCAAGTATGCATATATGGCATTTGATGAGAGTGTTGACCGTGCTACACTTGCCACAGAAGACATTCGCTACAATGCTCTTTATAAGTACATCAACTACATGAATGTCATCATCACGACCATTGATGATGCAACTGGCGATGCACGCATCAAGCCACAGATTAAAGCTGAAGCGAGGGTGATGCGCGCTTATCTGCATTGGCTTGCTGTAGGCATTCACGCTAAGCAGTATGACGCAAGCACAGCCGAGAAGGAAGGAGGCATTGCTTATTGCACCACAACCAAAGTGATGGAGCAGAGAGATAAACTGACTCTTGCACAAAGCTATGAGGCAATACTCAACGACCTCGACGACGAAGAAGTGCTTGCAAATATGCCCGACAATCGTGGCAGCAATGTCTTCCGTGGCGACAAAGCATGGGGCTATGCAGTCAAAGCAGTGGTGCTGATGCAGATGAAACGCTATGCTGACGCTCTGCCATACGCACAGAAAGCCATCCAGTTGCGTCCCGACATGTTCGACCGCAGCATCATTAAAACTACAGGAAACTGGACACAGGAGCATGATAGCAAGAACAATTTCCTATACATCAACGCAGGCATTCGTGTTTCGCCATCCATGGTGATGTTGTCTAAGGAGACGGCACAACTGTTTGAAGAAGGTGACTATGTCTGTTCGTATGGCAGCGGATGGGATGCAAACTTAGGCGAGAGCTACTCAGGCATGAAAGGCGTACTGATATATATGGGCTGGGGATGCATTGTGAATGTGTATGGTCTCACCTCCGAGCTTTTGCGCTATGTAGCTGCCGAATGCCTTATCCGCACAGGAGCGGTGAATGAGGGTCTTCGCCTTGTTGATGAGGTGCGTAGCATGAGAGTAGAGAATGCATCGAAATGGGAAGGTACGGTGAGCAGCGAGGCAGAAGCAATGGCACTGCTGCAAAGGGCAAAGTGGATTGAATGCATCAACACCCCGTTCAACTACCTCGACATGAAGCGATGGAACACAGAAAGCACTTACCGCCGCACAGTGACGCGCAACCTCGGCTCTTACGGCACAGTGTCGCTATCGCCCGAATCACCATTGTGGGTGATGCCATTCCCCTTGAAGGTAGTGATGTATAATGGCACGCTAAAGCAGAACTATTAAATTAAAAATTAAGAACTAAAATACATTTATTAACCAACTAAAACAAAGTAAAACAATGAAGAAGATTCTTTTTCTGATGCTTGCAGCAGTATTGTTCGCTGCCTGCAGCAAGGATGATGATGGCGACAAGCCAGTCACTCCAACCATCGAGTTCAACAACTATTCAAGTACGCTCGGCATGAGCCTTCGCAACATGCTTAGCAAGTATGGAGAGCCTACAATGTCGTTTGGCACTTATTATGCTTATTTAAATGATGATGAGAATGCTAAAGAGCAGGCAGTAAGCTTCGTTGTCAATCAAGACAAGGTGTGTGAAGTTATGCAAGTGCTTGGAGAAGATGCCTACAAGGCAGAAGACATTCGTGCTTTCTTCGCAAGCAAATTCACTGCCTATGGCAAGGATTCGGAGAGCGAGGATGGCGAAGCATACCTCTATGGCAACAACGAAAAGAAAGAGAAAGCAACAATCCTGATCGCCGTATATGGCAATAGCTC
Organism: Candidatus Minthosoma caballi; assembly: GCA_018064505.1. GTDB lineage: Bacteria > Bacteroidota > Bacteroidia > Bacteroidales > Bacteroidaceae > Minthosoma > Minthosoma caballi. Next base: position 11,682 of record JAGHVC010000212.1, read on the forward strand.
AGTGGTATATACCGACCTCACAAACATACCTGAGGAGCCAGAGCCAGCCGAAGGACTTACTGACCTCACTCCCGAAAATGCCGTTTCGACATTCCTCGGTAAGTCGATAGCCGACATTAAGAAAGACTTCGAAGAAGTGATGGTGGCAGTAGATGGTGGCAGCATGATAAATGTCGACAACGACTATCTTATGGCAGTTTTCCTTGAGACAAACGACGAAGGCATAGTAGCAAGCATGACACTTCTCTACAACGAAGATCTTGCTGACGAAGACATCATTGCATACTACGACGAACTTGGCTACACTGCCATGCCATGCGGTGTTGACGAGGAGACAGGCGCAGAAACCTACCTCTTCATGAATATGGCCACTGGCTCAATGTTCACATATTCAGATTGCATTGGCAGATTCATTGATCCAAATAGCGTTCCAGAAGATGACGAGGATTGGGATGAAGATGAGGATTAAAAAGTCGTGAACTGAATAATACAAAAGAAGGTCGTTCTATGCAGAATGACCTTCTTTTGTATTATAGTGTTAAGGGATTATTTGTCAATCAACTCGTTCTTCTCTATTGTCCATCCTTCGCGCTGAGAGATGCCGCAGTTTGTGCCTTGGAACATCTTTGCTGACTCGCCATCGTTCTTCATCTGCCAGTTGAGCCATGCGATGGCAGGGATGCTGAATTCACCGCCATGTGGCTTTGAGTATGTGCCTCCGTGGCCTACGGGATAGTTGCATACAAAGGCTGGCACATGGCTGATGCGATGGAAGTCGTCCATGCCGTTCTGATATGCTATGTCTGTTTCTCCTCCAAGAATGTATATGATTGGGCAGTGTATCTCTTTAAGCTTGTCCTTGCTTGGCATTGGCATGTTTGGCATTGCTCCCATAGGATTTGTGAATAGGCCGCTGTTGCAAATCATGAGAGTGGTGATTCGCTTGTCGGCACAGTTGAAGAGTGTCTGCAGACCTCCGCACGACATGCCTGCTGCTGCAATGTTCTTTGTGTCAATCTTTTTGTAGAGAGGGCTCTTCTTGTTCTTGTTCTGCTTCACTGCCCAGTCGATTGACTCTATTTGCTGCTGTGTGGTGGATGCATCGCCATGATAAGGAGTGTCGTCCTTTGGGAAATATCCTGTGGCAATGACGAGATAGCCGTGAGATGCAATTTCGTTCAAGAACTTATAGTGCTCCCAAGGTGAGTTAGTGCATGCTCCGTTGCCCCATACGAGAACTGGGAGTGGGTTGCTTTTTGAGAATGCAGACAGATCTTGAGGGCAGAACACTGTGTGTGCCTCAAGTCCTTCCACTTCCTTCATGATGGATTTGTACTGTCCCGTGCCTCCGTCTTCAACTATGCGTGACTGAAGGCTCTGAGCGTTCATGCTGCCTGCAACGGCAAGTGCTAATGCGAAAAATAGTTTCTTCATGGGGTTTTGAGTTTGTTTGTTTATTGCCATGCGGTGCGCGTTTGCAACCAGCACATAGCATGTTTGTTTAATAACTGATGACAAAAATCGTAATTTTAGTGCTAATAGCCATAGTTTTGACACGAAAAGTCGCATCATAATACTTTATTTCTTGATTGAATGGTGAATTTGCAACTGAGTTGTACGAAAAAAGAATTATCTTTGCAGTTGATTTTTGAAAAAGAGTTGACAACAACTTAGTTACTCATAAACAAATAAACATCTAATGAACAAATACTTTGCAACATTCTTTTTGGTTTGTGCTGCTATGATGTGCGGCTGCTCACCTGCTGGGCATTCGCATGAGATGGACGAAGAGCATGAGCATGAGGAAGGAGTGATTCATTTGACTGATGAGCAGGCTGATGCTGCAGAACTTGCAACTGAGATAGTGAAAGCTGGTGACTTTGAGGAGTGCGTGAGAGTGAGCGGACAGGTGACGACTGCGCAGGGTGATGAGGCTGCTGTGACGGCAAAGAGCAGTGGAGTGCTCACATTCATGCGCGATCATCTTACTGAAGGCGTGGCTGTGAGTAAGGGCGAAAGCATTGCCCGAATCTCTGCTGCTGGCATGCAAGGCGGTGATGGCGTGGCACAGCAGCATGCGGTGCTTTCGGCTGCTAAGGCTGCATACGAGAGGGCAAAGGTGCTTATGGCAGACACGCTTATATCCCGCAAGGAGTTTGAGAGAGTGAAGCAAGAGTATGATGTGGCAAGGCTGGCAGCAGGCAGCGGCTCAAGCGGCAGTGTGGCCACAAGTCCTCTTTCGGGTTTCATTCGCTCCGTGATGGTGAAAGAAGGTGAGTTTGTGGAGGCTGGCAGCGTGATTGCTACTGTGACAAAAAGCTGCAACTTGCAATTGAGAGCGGAGGTGCCTGAGAAATACTTCCAGCATATTAAGAATGTGCGCAGTGCATACTTCGAGATGAGTTATGGTGGCGGTATTCATCAAATTGACTCTCTGCATGGTCACATTGTGTCAGCAGGACAGGCTGCAAGCGAAACTTCTGCTTACATCCCGTTGACATTTGAGTTTGAAAATGATGGATGTATGGTACCAGGTTCATTTGCTGATATTTGGCTTCTTACGGATAAGCGGAGTGGGGTGATAAGCGTCCCTTCGGAAGCAGTGACTGAAGAGCAGGGCGTTTATTATGTGTATTTGAAAAAAAATAACGATGACGATAACGATAACCATAACGATGATGAGCACCATCATGGGATGCTGGAATTTGAGAAGCGTGAGGTGCAGATAGGAGCAAGCAATGGATTGCGAACAGAAATTGTGAAGGGATTGAAAAGTGGAGATGAAGTGGTAGTGAAGGGTGTGACGCAAGTAAAACTTGCTGGAGCATCAGGTAATATTCCAGAGGCGCATAGTCATAATCATTAGAATAGCATGTTGAATTCGATAATAAAATTCTCGCTAAAGAATAGATTGATTATATTGGCGGCGGCGGTGCTGGTGCTGATAGGAGGAACATATACAGCTCTCACGATGGAGGTGGATGTGTTCCCTGACTTGAATGCGCCTACTGTAGTGGTGATGACGGAGGCTAATGGAATGGCTCCTGAAGAGGTGGAAAGGGTGGTGACATTCCCTATTGAGACTGCTGTGAATGGAGCTACTGGTGTGAGAAGAGTGCGTAGCAGCAGCCAAACGGGTTTTAGCTGTGTGTGGGTTGAGTTTGACTGGGGAACGGATATTTATCGTGACCGCCAGATCGTAGGAGAGAAATTGTCGGAGATTTCAAGTTCTTTGCCTGAGAATGTAGGGCAACCTATTCTTGGACCTCAATCGTCAATCTTAGGTGAGGTGATGATTGTTGGAATAAAAGCCTCTCAACAGGAAAAAGGGCAAAGCGGCTCAAATAATGTTAATGCGAAGAATGGGGAAATGGGGGATTTGAAGGCTCAAACACTACAGAACTTGAGAACTATTGCCGATTGGACAATGCGTCCACGACTTCTGAGTATTGGAGGTGTTGCTCAAGTTAGTGTGCATGGCGGAGAAACGAAGGAGTATCAAGTGCTGTTGCATCCAGAGAGGATGAAACATCATGAGGTAAGTGTGAACGAAGCTGTGGAAGCTGTGCGCGACATGAATCAAAATGTATCTGGTGGAGTGCTTTATGAGTATGGTAATGAGTATCTTATACGAGGAGCATTGGCTACTACTGATGTTGACGAACTGGGCAAAACTGTAGTGAAGAGCGTGAATGGAGTACCCGTGCTGCTTGATCAAATTGCAGAAATAAAGATTGGCAATAAAACTCCAAAGACTGGTTGCGCTTCGAATAATGGAGAACCTGCTGTACTGCTGACAATAAGCAAGCAACCAAATGTGAGCACTGAGGAATTGACAGAGCGTATTGATGCAGCTCTTGCTGACATGAAGAGCAGTTTGCCCGAGAATATTGAGTTTGACACTCAGATATTCCGTCAGCAGAGATTTATTGATGCTTCAATTGGAAACATCAAGGAGGCTCTGTTTGAAGGTGCTCTGTTTGTGATTGTTGTGCTATTTATCTTCTTGATGAATGTGCGCACCACTGTGATTTCGCTTGTCACCATACCTTTATCATTGCTTGTGAGCATATTGACACTCAAAGGTTTGGGATTGACAATCAATACGATGAGTATTGGAGGCATGGCTATAGCTATAGGTTCGCTGGTAGATGATGCAATTGTGGATGTGGAGAATGTGTATAAGCGAAGTTTGACGACTAATATTGACAGACTGAATGTGTCGGCAAATGGATTGAAGCCGTGGCTGTCGTTGATTTATAATGCTTCGCGTGAGGTGAGAATGCCAATCTTGAATTCAACTTTGATTATCGTAGCTGCATTCTTGCCATTATTTGCTCTGTCGGGAATGGAAGGAAGGATGCTGGTGCCACTTGGCATAGCGTTTATCGTGTCGCTGTTTGCCAGCACTGTTGTAGCTTTGACTTTAACTCCAGTATTGTGTAGCTATTTGCTTAAAAAGAAGAACGATAACTATAACGAAAACGATGACGCTAAGCACAAAGGTGTAAACGATGACGATGAGAAAAAGAATGATACAAAGTTTGTTGCATGGTTGAAGAAGTACTATGCTGTTGCTTTGGAATGGTGTTTTGAACATCGAAAAGTAGTGCTTGGTGCAACAGGCGGTGTGTTTTTGGTAACGCTTGTGCTTTTCTTCACACTTGGGCGCTCGTTCTTGCCACCTTTCAATGAAGGATCGTACACAATTAGCTTGAGCACTTTGCCAGGTATTTCGCTTGAAGAGTCTGATAAGATTGGCAGACGAGCTGAGCTGTTGTTGATGCAGATTCCTGAAATTCAGACAGTAGCAAGAAAGACGGGTAGGGCAGAACTGGATGAACACGCCTTCGGAGTAAATACTTCTGAAATTGAAGCACCTTTCGTACTGTCTGATAGAAGCAGAAGTGAATTGCTTGCCGATGTTCGTTCAAAACTTTCCACTCTGCCAGGAGTGGCAATTGAGATTGGACAACCAATATCGCATCGAATAGATGCTATGCTCTCTGGTACTCGTGCAAATGTGGCAATCAAACTGTTTGGCACTGATTTGCAGAAGATGTATTCGAAGGGCCAAGAGATTAAGCAGTGCGTTTCAGAGATTGAGGGTGTGACTGATTTGAATGTGGAACAACTTGTTGACCGCCCTCAGCTAAAGATTTCTCCAAAAAGAAACCTAATGGCTAAGTATGGCGTGACTCCTCGTCAGTTTGCTGATTATATTAGTGTCTTGCTCGAAGGCGAATCGGTGTCGCAAGTATATGAGAATGGCGGCGCGTTTGACCTTGTCGTGAAGGTGGATGATGAGGACAGAAATGGTATTGACATTATTAAAGGCTTGATGATTGATGCCGACGGAAAGAAGATTCCGCTTGAGTATATTGCAGAAATAGTGTCTACAAGCGGGCCAAATACCATAAACCGTGAAAATGCTCAGCGCAAGCTTGTAGTGTCAGCAAATGTTGAGGGCAGAGATATGCGATCTACTGTGAATGAAATTCAACAGCGGATATCAGAAGAAGTGGAGTTGCCCGAGGGGTATCATATTGAATATGGAGGTCAGTTTGAAAGCGAGGAATCGGCATCACACATATTGTTGCTGACAAGCGGAGCATCGCTTCTTATCATCTTCTTGCTTCTAATTGGCCAGTTCCACAATTGGAAACAAGCGGCAATGGTGATGGTTAGCCTTCCTCTTGCCCTCATTGGTGGAGTGATAAGCATTGTGATAACAGGTGGTGTGCTTAGCATTCCTGCAATTATTGGCTTTATAAGTTTGTTTGGTATTGCAACAAGAAATGGAATTCTGTTGATTGATAAGTTTAATAATGATTTCGATGATTCAAAAAATCGAAAGCTTGATGAATCAGAAGCAAGAGAAACAGGAAGATCTCACACCAAAACCCTCATACATGACGCCATGGATCGTTTGACTCCTATTCTCATGACCGCTCTTACATCAGCTCTTGCGCTTGTTCCGCTTGCTCTTGGCGGAGAACTTCCTGGCAACGAAATCCAATCGCCAATGGCAGTTGTGATGCTCGGAGGATTGGTTAGTAGCACATTGCTGAACATATTTATTATTCCTATAATATACAAAAGATAATCATTTGTTAATGAAAAGAATATTATTCCTTATATCGATAATGCTTTTGTCCTCTCAAGCATTCTCGCAGTCGCTTGTGGAACTTTTTGATTTGATTGAACAGAACAATGCTTCATTGAAAGTTTATTCTGCAAAATGCAATGCCGAAAAGCTTGATGCATATACAGGAATCACTCTGGCAGACCCTGAGGTTGAGTTTGGCTATTTATGGGGAACTCCTGGTGAAATAGGTAACAGGAAAGATTTCTCTATCACTCAGAGTTTTGATCTTGCAACCCTTTTTGGAGCTCGTCGTAAAGAAGCGAACAGCAAAGCTGAACTTGCAGAAATTGAATATGAACAGGCGAAGAATCTTGTATTCTTTTCTGCTCAGCAAACTGTGATAGAAATCACATATTTAAATAAGAAAGCTGCAGAGTTGCAGAAAAGACTTGATACTGCAAAGCAACTGGAAAAATACTATAGAAAACTGCTTAATAATGGTGAAGTGAACAAGATTGAAGTGGGTAGAGCGCAACTTGCGAGAGTTTCAGCTGAAGCTGAGTTGAAGAGTGTGCAAGTAGAAAGGAATTCTTTAGTTTCGAAATTGGATGCTTTGTGCCGTAATGCTCAAGAGAATGATGCTGTACCTGCTGCGTTGTTGAATAAATTTGTAGATTCAGAACTCTATCCAAGTGATTACTTTGAAGGTGATCTTACACTTTCAGTTCATAAGCAAGAAGCCAATCTTGCATCACAGCAAATTGAGTCAGCTAAGAAAGAAGGATTGCCAGAGATTAAGGCTGGCTATATGTCGGAACTGACTGTTGGTGAGAAGTTTCGTGGCTTAACAATAGGCGTTTCAATTCCTTTATGGAAGAATCGTAACAATGTGTCTCGTGCTAAGGCTCAGTATGTGTTGGCAATGTCTTCTGCTGCTGAAGTTAATAGCCAGTTGAATGCTCAGCGCAAGGAATTGACTGAAAAACAAGAGAGTCTTCAAGAGCTTATTAATTTCATTCAATCCTCCCTGCAGTCACTAAATGCAACTCCTTTGTTGCTCAAAGCACTGAATGCTGGTGAGATGTCACTTGTTGATTTTGTGAATGATAGGGCGAATTATTATGAGCTCACAGATAAGTTGCTCGATGCTGAGAAAGACTATGAAATAGCAAAAGCGGAGTTGGCATTCCTGCCTTAGCATATAATTTTAATTTTTGACTTTTTGTTTTTATTCTTTGCCGTGTGAAAATTTTAGATTATCTTTGCAAGTAAAAATAGTATATAGCAATGCCAAAGAAAACTAAGATAGATATTGACAATGCGCCTGCAAGCGTGGGCGAGAATTTGCCGTCGGGCACTGGCAAGGGGGATAATGTGCCTGTGAGATATATTAAACAGCCGTTTCCAGTGTCGTCGATGTATGCTGATCTGACTCTGCAGCAGACGCATATCGTGGTTGAAATGATGGATAACTTGCAGGAGAAGGTGGATAAGCTGTTTAAGGTGCATAAGGAGAATGGGCAGGAGTTGCTGTTGTTCTCGGAGGAGGAGTTTGATGAGGATGGCATTGCTAATATTGATGTGAAGTTTTCTGCTCTTGCCAATAGGCCTGACTCTTATCGCGATGTCGAGAAAATCACTGCTGGGCTTATGTCTGCCTTCATCAAGATTGAGGATGAGAGTCCTGATGGTGAGGTGCAGCTTGAGCATTTCCTTGATTCTATCAGATATCCTAAGAAGGGCAGTCGCCGTGATGTTGTCCGTTTCAGGTTCACTAAGCCTCAGGCAAGGCGCATTTTCAACTATAAGCGCTATTCGAAGTATCTGAAGCATGTGGCTCGACATGCTAAGAGCAAGCATACGGCTCGTTTGTACATGCTCATCACTACCAACAGGGAACTGGGCAAATGGTTTGTCACATATAAGGAGCTTCGCAGAATGCTGGGCTGTGACATCTATGACGAGCAGAAGAAGGAGTATGTTGTGAACAGATGCAAGCTGTATAAGCACTTTAAGTCGGATGTGCTGAAAGTGGCTGAAAAGGAACTTAAGGAGTTGGCACAGAATAACTTGTCGGACTGCTATTTTGAGTTTGAGGAGATATTTGCTGATGGAGTGAGAAAGGGTGATCCTGAGAAGCTGCAGTTCAACATCTTTAAGTCTCACATGGGCGAGCTGGTTGATTTGAGGGCTAAAAACAATGTGAAGTATTTTGAGCTTCAGCAGTTCATGCAAGAGAGTTTTGGTCTTACATATAATGATTGCCAGCCTATAATCCAGAAGATTGACGATGAGATGTATGAGCAGTTCAGCGTTAGAGTGCATGAGATTGATGCCAGCATCAGGAAGCAGGGCGACAAGATTAAGAACAAGAAGAAGTATGCTGTTAAGTCGTTGAATGAGGCTTTGAATGAGTTTGTTCATGAACAAAATGGTGCTGAAACTGCTGACATTTCTGATAGTAAAGTCGGAAATGCCGTTGGCAATGGCGATGCTGATGATAAGCTGCCAAAATACTCTGAGTCAACTCTTTCTGCCATCAATGCTGTGAAGCAGATGCTGAAGGATTCTGGTAAGGATGCTGAGGGATTCCTGGATGGGTTCACTCTGAAGGAGGAGACTGAAACTTCTGTTGTGATTGAGGTGCTGAGCAAAGCTTTCCTTGACACCTACACTGCTCTTCATGGTGACGAATTCTATGCTTCTATTGAGCAGAAATTAGGGAAAGAGGTTGTTTCTGTGGTCAAGAAATAACCTTTTCTGTGTGTATTTTGGCTAAAAAAGTACATATTGAACAAAAGTCCGTTGTTTTAAGCTATAAATGATTGGAATATAACGAGTAATTTTGCTCCCGAAATTAAAAGTAAAAAAGAAAAATTACTTGTTATGAGATTTACTAATCTTTTGTTGATTGTCCTCACAGTTTCTGTTGTGCTGTCAGGGTGTAAAGATAAGGAGACTAAGGGTGCCGAGGCGCCTTTGGTCGATGTTTGTGTTGTTAATGGCTCTGGCGATGCGGGTCAGCAGATTTTCACTGGCAAAACTAAGTCTGCGGAGGAAGTGAATCTTGCATTCAGAGTGAGCGGGCAGATTGCAAAGATGTATGTGAAGGAGGGCGACCATGTGAGCAAGGGGCAAGTGGTTGCTGATTTGGATGCTCGTGATTATCAAGTGCAGCTTCTTGCAACGCAAGCTGAATATGAGCAGATTAAGGCTGATGCAGAGCGTATAATGGCTCTTTATTCTGAGGGGAATACCACTGCAAGCAATAATGACAAGGCACGCTTTGGTTTGCAGCAGATTACTCAGAAGCTTGCTAATCATAAGAATCAGTTAGGCGACACGAAGCTTAGAAGCACAATAGATGGCTATGTGCAGACAAAGCTTCACGAGGCTGGTGAGACTGTAAGTGCTGGGATGCCTGTGGTGAGTGTGTTTGGAGGTGGAAATACGGAAGTTGAAATCAAGCTAAGTGCTGTTGATTATACAAACCTGGCAAAGTTTACAGGATTTACTTGCAAGTTTGAGGTCACAGGCGATGAGTCATTTCCGCTTTCTCTTGTTCGAACTAGTCAAGAGGCAAATAGCAGTCAGTTGTACACTGTTCGATTCCGTTTTGCTGGCAATCCCGACATGAACAAAATTACTCCTGGCATGACCACTACTGTCTATGCTGAATTGAATGACGAACATTCAAGTGGTGTTGTTAGTATTCCAACATCTGCATTGCTTAGCAAAGATGGAAAGTCGAGTGTGTATGTTCTTGATGAGAAAAAAGGAACAGTGCATCTGCGTAGCGTTGATGTGAAGGAAATGCATCGTGATGGGACTTGCGAGATAAGCGGTGGACTGAAATCTGGTGAGAAGATTGTCTGTACAGGTGTGCACCACATCAATGACGGACAGAAGGTGAGAATGATGAACAAAGTTAGTGAAAGTAATGTAGGAGGACTCTTATGATAAACTTCAGCAAATGGGCTCTTGATAATAGCAAGCTTGTCAATTTCATGGTTGTGTGCCTTGTCATAGGCGGCGTGCTTGCATACAGCTCAATGTCAAAGCTTGAAGATCCAGCCATTAAGGTAAAGCAAGCGATGATTGTCACCACCTATCCTGGTGCTTCTGCTCATCAAGTGGAACTTGAGGTGACTGACCCTATCGAAAAGAGTATCAGAGAAATGACGACTATCAATAATATTCAGTCGTCAAGCTATGCTGATTTGAGTCTCATTACCGTTGAGTTGCTCACTACAGTGCCAAACGAAGAGGTGGAACAGCAGTGGGACATGCTTCGCAGAAAGGTGAATAATGTGCAGGGAAAACTGCCTGCTGGAGCTTCGGCATCTGCTGTGAGGGATGACTTTGGCGATGTTTATGGAATGTTTTATGCTCTCACAGGAGATGGACTTACTGACACGCAGATGAGCGATTATGCGGAACTCATTAAGCGAGAAGTTGGCGACATTGAGGGAGTGAGCCGTGTGGAGATTTATGGCAAGCGCAGTGAGTGTATCAACATTGAGCTTCGCCAAGATAAAATGGCGAATCTTGGCGTGATGCCGACTGAGGTCATTCAGACACTTAATAATCAGAACAAAACAAGCTATGCTGGCTACTATGAGAATGGAGACCGTAGGATACGAGTGGCTGTTGACGACCAATTTGATAATGTAGTTGACATAGCCAATATGCTTATTCAGGGGCATGATGACGATCAGCTGCGCATCAAAGATATTGCCACAGTGACAAAGTCGTATGAAGCAACTACTCGCAACAAGATGGATCGCGATGGAAAACGCTCACTTGGCATCAGCATCGCTTGTCTCAATGACTATGATATTACAAAGGTAGGCTCAAAGGTTGAGAAATGCATTCAGAACATAGAACACCGCTTGCCTGTTGGGGTTGAATGTGAGAAGGTCTTTTTCCAGCCAGAACGCGTAAATAATGCGCTCAACACATTCCTTGTCAACTTGTTAGAGTCTGTCATTATTGTCGTTGTTGTACTCATCTTCTTCATGGGTTGGAGGAGTGGTGTCATTATCGGTACAAGTCTTGTTGTTATCGTTTTTGGCTCGTTCCTTGTGCTTCAAGGTTTTGATGGCACCTTGCAGAGAGTTTCGTTAGCCAGCTTCATTCTTGCTATGGGAATGCTTGTTGACAATGCTATCGTAATTGTTGATGGCGTGTTGGTTGACTTGAAGCTTGGCAAACCTCGCATGGAAGCTCTCACATCCATTGGCCAGAAGACGGCAATGCCACTTCTCGGAGCTACCTTGATAGCTATTTTAGCTTTCTTGCCAATCTTTATGAGTCCAGACACAGCGGGCGTTTATGTTCGTGATCTCTTCATTGTAATTGCTGTGAGTCTTTTGTTAAGCTGGCTTCTGGCTTTGACACATGCTCCAATCATGAGCGATTGGATGTTTGCAAGAAAAGGCAAAGGTGTGAATGATGACAAGAAAGATATGAAGAAAGACCTCTACAAAGGCAAGTCATACGAGTTGCTTGAGGTAGTTTTGAAGTTTGGCCTGCGCCATCGATGGATGATGGTGGCTGCAGCAGTTGTTTTGTTAGCAATCAGTGGTTTATGCTATAAATTCCTCAATCAAGCATTTTTCCCTGACATGGAGTATGACCAGCTCTATATGGAATATAAGCTACCTGAGGGTAATAACTCCAGTCAGGTTGAAAAGGATTTGATGGAGATTAGTAAAGTGCTTAAAAAACATGATTATATCACTCATATCACAGCAAGCGTAGGTGGCACTCCGTCGCGCTATAACCTCGTACGAAGCATTGCAACTCCGTCATTAGCCTATGGCGAACTTATTGTAGACTTTGATTCTCCGTCATCGTTGGTTGAGCACATCGACTCGCTTCAGAGAGAGATTTCAAACCTCTATCCTGATGCTTATGTGAAGTTTAAGAGATATAATCTCATGTTCAAGAAGTACCCAATAGAAGCATGCTTCCATGGGCCAGATCCTGCTGTTCTTCATCAACTTACTGACTCTGCAAAAGCTATTGCAATAGCTTCATCAAAGACCTATCTCGTCACTTCCGATTGGGAACCTCAAGTGCCTGTGCTGAGCATTGACTATGACCAGGCAGTTGCAAGAAATATCGGACTTACTCGTGGTGATGTGGCTCTCTCTATGATGGCATATACTGGTGGCATTCCTATTGGCTCATTCTACGATGGCATCCATGCTGAGAATATATATGTAAAATGTATTGATGAGAATGGAGATAACATCGACCGTCTCAACGATGCCCAAATATTTGGCATGATGCCAAGTTTAGGTAAGTTCATGAATCGCAATACTATACAGAAACTCATTACCGGCACAGTAACTAAGGAAGAAATAATTGAGAATCTCATACAGACGACACCTCTTCGTCAAGTCTCACATGGTATCGACATCAAGTGGGAAGAACCTGTTGTGGTGCGATATAATGGGCAGCGTACTCAGCGCATGCAATGTTCGCCATGCCCTGGAGTTGGCACAGAGGAAGCAAGAACAGCCATTGCCGAAGAGATTGAGAAGATTAAATTGCCAGAAGGCTATACGCTCAGTTGGGAAGGTGAAAAGAAAGCATCTGCTCAGGCAATGAAATACCTCTTCAATGGCTTCCCAATCAGCATTGTCATCATGATATTCATACTTGTCATGCTCTTTAAGGATTACAAGAAACCTGCCATTATATTCTGTTGCATTCCTCTTATTCTCATTGGAGTAACGCCAGTAGTTCTTATGACAGGCAAACCATTTGGCTTTGTGGCAATTGTAGGTGTGCTGGGATTGATAGGCATGATGATAAAGAATGGAATTGTATTGATGGATGAGATTAATCTTGAAATCAGTTCAGGCATAAAGCCTCGAAAAGCATTGATTCAGAGTTCAAAGTCACGCTTGCGCCCTGTGATGATGGCAAGCCTCACTACGATCTTAGGAATGATTCCTCTTGTTCCAGATGCAATGTTTGGTTCGCTTGCCGTCACCATCATGGGCGGACTCTTCATAGGCACTCTCATCACTCTCATTTTCATACCAGTGCTGTATTCTTTGTTCTTTAAAGTGAAATAATTTTGAATACCTACTTATATACTTACATATTAATATGAAACGAGCATTCACTATTATAGCATCTCTCATCATTTCTCTTTCATCGCTGTGTCAGACACTCTCATTAGAGCAGTGCAAGCAATTAGCATTAGAACATAACAAGTCGCTTTCTTCTGCTAAAGTGCAGCTTGAAAAGTCACAGTTTGACATGCAATCCTATAAGGCCAACTTCTTTCCAAAGATTGACTTGATGGCTATGGATTTCTACAGCAATGCAAAAGGCGATATCAGTATTGACGGTTTTCAGTTACCAATCAAAAAGTTAGATCTCGCTACTGGCACTTACAACTACGATGTCACAATACTCCCCGACGGAAGTTATGTGTATAATTCCTATACAGATGTGCCAGACATCAGTCGCGAATGGAAATTGAAAAACATCTTCATGGGTGGCGTCTCGCTTATGGAGCCCATCTACTCTGGAGGTAAGGTTTCAACAGCCTACAATATGTCAAAATTAGGAGTAAGCATTGCAAAAGACAATATCAGATTGTCCGAATCGGAAGTAGTAGTCAATACGGAAGAAGCCTACATTATGGCAATCAAAACAAAAGAGCTTGGAGATGTGGCGCGTAGGTATCAGACTTTGCTTCAGGAACTTAAGAAAAATGTTGACGCAGCTTTTCGGCACGGCATGAGTACCCGCAACGACATCATGAAGGTGCAAGTTAAACTTAATGAAGCGGAGCTTTCAATCCAGAAAGCAGACAATGCTCATCGTCTTGCCTTGATGAATCTTTGCCACATCATAGGCATGCCCCTCGATAGCCAGATTGAGGTAGATGCAGAATGTATATCGACAAAAGAGGATAGCGCGACAGGCGGCAGTATTGAGTCTCGCCCAGAGTATGCCATGCTTGAGAAAAAAACAGAACTAGCTCGTCACAATATAAAGCTCACTAAGAGTGACTATCTGCCAACTGTTGCTGCAGGTGCAAGCTATACATACGCAAACGGTGGAGAAGTAGGTGGTAAGAAATTGCTCAACAATGGCTCTTTCTCTGTGGGAATGGCAGTAAAAGTTCCTTTAGATGTCTTCGGAGGTGGTTCCAACAAAGTGCGCTCGGCTCGTGCTGCTTACAAGATTGCCCAGATAGAACAGCAAGATCTCAATGAGAAAATGCAACTTGAACTCTCCCTCTGTCGCAACTCTCTCTCCGAATCTGCCCTCGAAGTAAAGCTATGCGAATCAGCCCTCGAACACGCAGCAGAAAATGTTAGACTATCAAAGCAGCAATACGAAGTAGGTCTTGAACCACTCAGCGAATACCTTGAAACCCAAGCAGTTTGGCAGCAAGCAGGAGCATCGCTAGTCCAAGCTCGTTGCCAGTATATGCTAGCACAAACCAAGCTGCGAAAAGCATCGGGTGTTTTTTGATTTGTTTTTCACACAAACCATTTTACTTTGTACGAGCTATTCATTCTCTTCGTTTTGCAAATCTAATCATTCCAATTGCAAAAATACATGTCATTAGTTCGGCTGAGGGCATTGCAGCCCATATACCTGGGATGCCGAATAGGGTAGGCATAGTTATGAATGAAATGAATAGAAGGAGGTAGCCGCGGAGTATTGTAATGATGGATGCGTTGCGAGCTTGCTCAGTGCTTTGAAGGTAGCCCACAATGACGAGATTGAGAGCAATAAAAAGAAAGCCAGTGCCGAAAATTGGCAATCCATGAAGCGCAAGTGTGTAGGCGTGGCATCCTGTTGGGAGAAAAAGTCCTGATACTAATGGCGCTCCTAATGACATCATGAGTATGCCTCCGATTCCTACCAGAATGGCAGATGCGAAAGCGAGCTTTAGGGATTGTCTGATGCGCTGCATATTCTTTACCCCGTATGCAAAACTGATGATTGGCTGTGCCGATACGACGATGGCATTGCCAATGTTGAACACTATAGGGAAGCAGTAGCAAGCAAGTGAAAAAGCTGCAACTCCGTCTTCTCCAAGGTGTTTTATGAATACAAAATTACCCACAATCATTACGAAAGCAATAGCAGCATCGCCAAAGAATGCTGAGCATCCTAAACGCATCTGATAGATGATGTTTCTAATGCTTAGCATTATGCTTTTGTTGCTGAATTTCAGTCTGTAGAGCTTTATGTTGCGTGAATGGAAAAGCAAGTAACAGAGCGTCACGATACCTGCCACAGCAAAACTGCCAGCTGTTGCAATTGCAGCTCCTTCAATGCCCATGTGCATCGGAAAGATGAGAAGCCAGTCAAAGAACATATTGCTAATAGCTGCTCCCGTAAGAATCCACATAGCAAGCTTTGGATTTCCGTCAAGTCTGATAAGGAACATGCCCACAGATGCAAGTGTGCCAAGTGGTTGCAAGAGAGCAATCCAGAACATGTAAGTGGTAGCCAATGGTAACAACTGTTCACTGCTTCCAAACAAACGGCAAGCTTCGTTTGGGAAACTCAATAGAAGAACGGCAAGGGTGATGGTCAAAACTTCAGCACCGATAATGGCCTGAGTAATGTTGATGTTAGCAGCTTTCTGTTTGCCCTGACTCATGTGTACGCTCGCAACAACACTTGCTCCCATGCCGAACATCAGAGCTATGCCACCCGGAAGAAGGAAGCAAGGACCCACGATGTTGATAGCAGCCAGAGCGTCGCTTCCTGCACCATGTCCAACGAAGGCGCCATCAGTGAGGTTCAGCACCACCATCGAAATCATGCCCACAAGCGTTGGCCACAACATCTTGAGGAAGATGCGCTTCACATCGCCACTGCCAAAATCTATCTCATCTCTATTCATTTATTCTCTATCTTTTTTTAGCATCACAGTTATTAATCTTTACAACATATATGTCAGTATTCCTTGGCACTCCTGGCATATTTGTTCGCAGAGTTATCACAAAGTACTTGGAGCGATTGCTGAAAGAACCTTTATTGCTTAATGAAAAGTTATACTGCAAAAATACTCAATATCTTTCGAAAATACACAAATCCAGCAAACTATTCTTTTCAAACGGATGCTATATTTGTCATTTTCGGAACTAAAGAGCCACAAATATTTGGTAAAAAGCGTAACTTTGCAAAAATTGACATAAAGATATATTGTAGTTTCAGACAAGCATTAAAAACACATGAATATGAAGCAGACAGCATTTATTACAGGCGCCAACAAAGGCATCGGCTTTGGCATAGCAAAGCACTTAGGAAAGAAAGGATATAGCATCGTGCTTGGAGCTCGCAATGCAGAGCGCGCAGAACAGGCAATTTCCACCCTCAAGGCAGAAGGGGTTGATGTAGCAGGATGGGTGAGCATTGAGCTTGCTGACCTCGACAGCATAGAGAAAGCAGCTGCAGCCATCAGCAACGACTACCCTCAACTCACTCTTCTTGTAAACAATGCAGGCATTCCTGGCAATATGGCTTCGATGAGCTATGACACTGATATGAAGGATATTAAGGAAACTCTGGATGTGAATTTCATTGGCACTTTTGCCCTCACAAAAGCACTTGTTCCGCTCATTGCAAATAACAAAGGTCGCATTGTGAACATCACCGTTCCTTCCGAAATCAGTCCTTACTGGCATCCATTAGCTTATGTGGCAAGCAAGGCAGCTCAGAACGCAATGATGGGTGTCATGGCAATAGAGTTCCAGCAGAACAATGTGCCAGTAGAGATATTCTCCGTACATCCTGGACCAACCACAACCGACCTCAACGGCAATATGTCATTGCCAGGATTCCACGACATCGACACCGTTGGCCAGAAGACAGCAGAGCTTATCACCGACGGCAAATCTCATCAGGGTGAGTTTGTTGAGCTCTATCCGATTGTGAAAGAAGACTGATAATTCAGAACACCTACTTAACTACTTCTTTTTCTTCGATTTAGGATAAGGAACATGCGGCAGCAAGGTGCTAACCACAGCTGTGGCATGTTCCTTATGTTCTATATTAAGTATAAAATGCTCCTTAGCGCCATCGTAGGGAAAACCAACTTCTGCATCTTGCATCATTTCCTCAATAGCCGTATGCTTTTTTATGTAAGCAATGTTATCGCACGCCAAGATGACAGGCTTCTCGTCCACATATATGCAGTAGTCGCCAAACATCTTTCGAGTGCGAATCACTCCCACACCTTCCAGTTGTGAGCATACGAAATCAATGAATTCAATAGTGCATGCCATATAAATATCAATTGTTCATGCAAAGATAATAAGAATAATTGGATTGAGAAATGAATGGCAGTATTTACTTCACTTTCAGCCCAATCTCAATAGTCAGCCCTCCGTCTATAGTGGCAGAAGCAGTGGCATAGCCACCGTAGCGCAAGGCTATGTTCTTCACTATGGCAAGTCCAAGTCCAGTGCCTCCAAGACGGCGTGAACGACCCTTGTCGGTGCGATAGAAACGCTCGAAAAGATGTGGAAGATGATCTGAGGATACTCCCGAGCCGTTGTCAATGAATTGGAATACATGCCCATCCTTGCCGCACTTCACTTTGATTTCAAAATAAGTAGCACCCGACGCATAAGCAAGCGTGTTGCTGAATATGTTTCTGAAAAGAGAATCAATGAGCGACGAATCGCCCTGCAGGAGAATATGTTCAGGCACCGACTCCATGCGAACCTCTATCCTGTGTTCCGCAAACTGCATCGCCGTCTCATCTGCTATTTGTCTCAGAATCTGGGCAGCATCAATCGTAGTTGAAGGTCGTGCCAGATTCGCTTCGTCCAGTTGTGTCAGCGTGCTCATGTCTGTAAGCAGCCTGCTCATTCTCTTGCTTTGAGTGTAGCATCGATTAATAAACTCAGTGCGCTTGTCCTCAGGCATAGCAGGATTATCAACCAGAGTTTCGAGATACCCCCCAATAGTAGCAGCAGGCGTTTTCAGTTCGTGAGCCGCATTTTCCGTCAGCTGTCGCTTGATGCGTTGCTTCTCAGCCTCGCTGTTTTTAAGTCGAGAGCGGAAGTAGAGCACCACGGCAATGAGCAGCAAGATGCCAATAGTGTAGTAGATGAAGGTGTAGTCGCGCTCGAGGCTCGCAGTGAGCGGAGCAGAGTAGGGCACAGCCGAGCGAACAATCTTTCCACGCTCAGAAAAGTAAGTGGCAGAATAGAAATACTTCTCTCCATTCGTGTTAGAAGTGCGCTTAATGTCATATCCCGAGCCATGCATTAGAGCCTCCTGCACCTCCTTGCGCTGCAAGTGATTACCCATGAGAGTCAGGTTTTGCTCATGGCTGTCGAACAAGACATTACCTAACGAGTCAATAATTGTGACACGAATAGCCGTATCCGTTACAAGTCCGTCATACATGAGAGTCCTCATGTTATTCAGTTGCAGCTGTGCATGCAAAATATCGCATCTGAAAGCATGTTCACGGCGATATTCGTAGATGCCCAGACTGATGGTGAAAATCACAACCATTGCAGTTGCGATGCCAAACAGATAGTTGATATATTTATTCTTTTGAATCATTAGCGGTTTGTTTTAAGCCAGAAGCATGAAGCAAGAGGCACTTCACACATTCCCTTTCTGTTCTCCTACTTCTCAAACAAATACCCATACCCAAACTTAGTTCTAATGCATTCGCCATATCTCCCAATTTTCTTTCGAATGCGAGTGATGTTCACATCAACGGTGCGGTCAAGCACCACAGTGTCGTTAGGCCATACCGTTTGCAGAATCTTCTCGCGCGAGAACACCTGCCCAGGAGAGCTGAGCAAGAGGGTGAGCAGTTCAAATTCAAGCTTTGTAAATGGCACTTCCTTGCCATCCACCGTGCATTCAATGCGATCGAGATCCATCATAAGTCCCTCATATGCAAGCATATTGTCTCTTGCCTCATTTCGCTTAGCCCCTCCATCCGAGGCCATATCCGCACGAGAATGCTCCCTTTCGAGCGATTCAGCCGAAGCCTTAGGCACGCTTCTTCGCAGCACAGCTCTCACCCTTGCCTTCACCTCGCTGATGCGGAAAGGCTTGCAGATGTAGTCATCGCTGCCTAGACCGAAGCCCGTCAGCAAGTCATCCTCCGCAGTCTTAGCCGTGCAGAAGATGATAGGAATGCCAGCAGTGCGCGCATTAGCCTTCAGTTCCCTTGCCCATTCAAACCCCGACTTAGGAGTCATCATTACATCAAGCAGAATCAGGTCAATGCCCTCATTCCTCAGCCATTGCCCATTCACAATCTCCTGAGCCTCATCAGCCCCTTCAGCGGTGAAAACATCATATCCCTCCATTTCGAGGTTGAAACGGAGGATTTCAAGAATGTCAGGTTCGTCATCGACAATAAGAATTCTCTTTGCCATATTATTTATATTTGACCATTTTCGATGCAAATATACATATTTATATTATTCTGTGCTTCAAAACCAAGTGCTGCAAAGCAATATTTAACAACATTGTAACACCTGCAATCAAATTCATTGCATTGTAACACCTCTGTAACCACTCTGTAACACAGTATGCCGACCTTTGCAGCATCATTCTGAGACCAAACCAAATCCCCAGGATGAGGCAGATATAATGAATAAAACAAAAACATGCTTATTTGTTCTCCTTGCATTTCTCTATGCAGAAGCAGCATCGGCACAGACATTGGAAGAACGCATTTCTACACTTGAAAAGCAATTGGAAAAGGTGAACGCCACCCGCAACAATGCACCCCAGCTTCACGGCATTCTCCGTGGCAAGTATGAGTATCAACCAGACCTCGAAGCCAGTCGTTTCGAGGTGCGCAATGCCCGCTTGTCGGTTGACGGCAATCTGCCCATGCGAAGCAGCTACAAGCTCGAAGTTGACCTCTGTGACGAGTCACAGATCAAGATGAAAGACGCATGGGTGCGCGTGAATCCATGGAAAACCCTTCGTGCCACAATCGGTCAGCAGCGCATGCCGTTCAGCATCGATGCACACCGCAATCCCTCAGCCCAGTATTTTGCCAATCGTTCATTCATAGCCAAGCAAGTGGGTGACATGCGCGATGTAGGCTTTCAGATTGGATACGATTTCAAGACCACAGAAGGTCGAAAACTGCTCTCTATTGATACTGGCGTGTTCAATGGCTCCAACCTCGACAATCAGAAGACAGCATGGTTTAAGTCGCCAGGCTACTCAGCTCGCGTGCAGTATTATCCAGTCAAAGGATTAGCCATCGTTCCGAGCATCCAGCACCAGCAGATAGCAGACCGCAAGGCATCCTACACATCACTCGACTTCGGAGCATACTATGAGTTCTCAGGCTTACACCTCGAAGCAGAATACCTCCGCAAGCACTATGCACACGATGTCTTCAACGATTGCAATGCCGTCGATGCAATGGTCATCTGGTCGCTCCCTGCCACATTTCTCGAGAATAGAAACTCATACATTCAAGGCATAGATCTTTTTATGCGCTACGATTGCATGGACAACCACAGCGATGGCAAGAAAGGTTTTGAGGAATCAAATCTACAGTCCGCAAATGGAGAGACACGAAGAGTCCTGCTGCAATCAGATGCAAAGCGTCAGCGTCTCACAGCAGGCATCACCTTCCATGTAGCCAACCAGCATTTCCCAACCGACATTCGTCTCAACTACGAGAAGTACTGGTATGCCAAAGGAGCCACTCCAAAAGAAAGCGAGCAAGACAAGATAGTAGCAGAACTAATGATTCGTTTCTAATTATCCCCCCACACTAAAAAGATGATGGATACAGATTTCACCATAATTGACTATTTCGAAGATGCAGAAGAGATAGAATTCTCTCGTTCCATGTCCTTCCCCGAAGAAGAAGTTGACGATGATGACGATGACGATTAAGTATCATCATCTCATCATCGGGGCGAAGAGGGGTTACTCATGGAAGTAAAGAGTCACCTTTTTTCTATAGACTTAATCAAAGCAATGTTGAGGAACTCGATGAGCGAGAAATGAATCTTGTCATTGACATCAGGATCGCTGTCCATTTCGTACCACTTCTCACTCATGAAATACTCCTTGAGATCATCACTGCCGAAACGATACCCATGACGAGCATAAATCTCATTACGCATCACGCGTAATTCATTTTTAGATAAACTGGTTATTTCGCCCGGAAGCATAAGTCGCTTGTCAGTTGGCCAACGAGGCGCTGTGCTTTCGTTCTTCCTGTCAAGAACCAAGATAATGTGCTCATTTTCATAAGTATCGTCAGCTTCATTATAGTAAACCTCAAAGATGCTCAGACCTGTGCGCAGGTTGCCAGTGTTTTCATGAGGCATGACTTTCAAGCATCTGCCATTGGTGAGTTTGAAGATGTTTGAAGGAGATTCGTATTCCTCACCCACCTGATAGCTGCCGTCATACCACGAACCGAGCTGGAAGACATCAGCAGTGATGTTGCAGTCGGAGCCTTCAGGGCATTCACTCATTGCTGAAAAAGCAACCCTATAGTTTCCTGTCCAAGAAGACTTCATCTGCGAGGCTATAATGTTGTATAGGTCTTCCTTAGCTTTCATCTTGCGAAAACAGTATGTAGCATCGCTCTGCTCGCTCTCCACAACCAGATATGTTTCATCATCAATGTTATAAGTAACCACATTAGACCCCTGCTGACATGGAAAACTAATGACAGGATCATCATCCGTCTCTTTGTTCCAGTATCCCCCTTCAAGAGAGAACCACGGCGCCTTAGGATCAGCGTCAGTACACTTCAGTCCAAAAGCATAGCCGCCCTCGTGACATGTGCCGCCAGTCATGTTTATGAAGTCTCCATTCACTTCAGCAACATAGACAGCATCCCCATCTGTCCAGCGAGTCTTGTTAAACATTTTTTTCAGTGAAGCATTCTGTGCAGAAGCAATAGTCACTATAGCAGAAAAGAGAAGTAATAGT
>JAGHVC010000231.1 GCA_018064505.1 Candidatus Minthosoma caballi
TGACGAAGACTTGAAAAGAATGCTTGAAGAATGTGCAGAATCACCACCTGAAATGGAGGATGAAAAACAATGAGGGGCTTACTGAAAAGAAAAAGTCACTCTTCTCTTGTGTTTCAAGGGGAAGAGTGACTTCGTATGATGTTTAGCGGACAGTAATAATTATAAATAAAGATTCTCTAAGCAAGTTTTTTGTTTTCAAGTGCATTTATTATGATTCTTTTGATTATCTTTGCAATATCTTTTCAGCTACTTAGCTACTTGATTAAACAAACAAAAATTTCAGAAACAGTTACATATTAAGAACATACAACATTGACTATTATTTGCGTTCGTCAGAATTAGAATTGAAAACAACGACACACATATATCAATTTGAAAATATGAATCAGCAACTACTCAACGACATAAGCAAATATGTGGAACAGCACATTGAAGAATTTCATACCGCGCGCATAGCTAAGCTTAAGAATATGAATCTTAAGGAAATTCTTAAGCGTAAGAATCCGTACATTATAAAAGCTATGTGTACGATGACAGTTAGCGAATTTGCAGAGTTTCTTGTTGACGATGCACTTTACAAGATTAACAATGACTTGTTCAATGATTGGATAAAGGACATAACATTGTTCGTGTCGCAAACAATAGACAACAATCATTGCGAAGATCCTCAGGGGACAACATTAAGAGAGTTCTGTTTACCTGAATACTGGGCAAAGAAGGTAGGTTACGGAAATTTCTTTACCGAGGCAATTGAGCCTGCAATAGAATCTTGTTTCAAAGAAGACAACGAATGTTATATACAGAAAGTTCGCCACCTAAATCGTTTTACAAAGGAGATTCTTGACGAGTTCTGCGATAGTGAATGTGCGTTCGACTGGGACAAACTAAAAAAATCTATGATATGGGAATGAGATTGCATGTTGCGACGAAATACAAAGTCGAGTATTCTGACATTGAAGCCTTCAACTGGAAGCAGAGCGAATTTGCCGATCTACTTGATTCTGTAGGCATCCAATATGTAAGCGACTACGAGTGGACTACCTTTGAATTCTTCCATGAAGATATGAAACGATTGATCAAGGCTGTTCAGATATCCGAAGACCCCAAGGTGTTGAATGCCATAAATGACTTTGAAGAGCCACGAGAAAAAATAGCAGACACTCTTGAACAGCTGCTAAAGGTAGCAGACAAGAATGATGAACTAATACATCTAAAATTTCTTTGATTTCAAAATTCAACATTAGTAGTAATGACAAACTTTTCAACATACATAGATGAAACGCTTAAGCCGTGCATAACTGAAGAAGCTATTGTGCTAGACTTGTTTGCAGGTTGTGGTGGTCTTTCCCTTGGTTTTGAAGCAGCAGGTTTTCGTACAATAGGTTACGAAATGGTTGAGGCCGCTGTTGAAACTTACAACAACAATCTACATGGCGAATGCCATAATCAGTTTCTGACTGTTGGGTTTGAATATCCAGAAGCAGAAAACATTGACATAGTAATCGGAGGTCCTCCATGTCAGCCCTTTAGTAGGTTCGGCAATCAAATGGGAATGGAGGACGCTAGAGATGGTTTTCCTATATTTATTGATGCGGTAAGGAGACTTCAACCAAAAGTTTTCTTATTTGAAAATGTAGCAAATATACTCGGAAGACATAAGTGGTATTTAGATCTGATTGTAAACGAATTGACTCAACTTGGGTACTATGTAGAATATCGTGTGCTCAACGCGGTGAATCATGGCGTTCCTCAAAATCGAGAGCGTTTGATTTGTGTAGGCCACAGAGCCAAATTCCAGTACCCTGTCATAGAGCAGAGGAAGGTAACGGTTGAAGAAGCTATAGGTGACACGATGTTAAGTCCTGTCCCCGAAGACAAAATTCTTACCCCTCGTCAGGATGAGTATATTGCAGCTTACGAACTCAAATCTCATTGCGTAAATCCTCGTGACCTTTACCCACACAAGCCTGCAAGAACTATTACATGTAGGAACTTGGCTGGTGCAACTAGCGATATGCAACGCGTAAAATTAGTGGATGGCAGACGCCGTCGCTTAACCGACAGGGAAGCTGCAAGATTACAATCATTTCCCGATTGGTTTAAGTTTGCAGGAACAGAGACAAGACGATACAACCAAATCGGCAATGCAGTACCTCCGTTGCTTGCTTATAAAATAGCCCTCAAAGTTAAGGAAACATACCACATGGAACAAAAAACTCCTGAGTACATTTTGGAAAGATTAATACCACAAGATTTATTTGCAGCAATATGAGAATCGAAATAAAGAAAGGAACTCCATTAGCAATAAAACGCATGGTGTTCAGCATGCTTGATATT
>JAGHVC010000126.1 GCA_018064505.1 Candidatus Minthosoma caballi
GCGTGTGATTGATTATCTTGCCAATAACACAGGAAATCCAACGCTTGCAAAGATTCAGAACTTTGAGCAGTTGACAACAAGCGACATCAATGAACTGCAGCGTGTGTTCTGGGAAGAACTCGGCACACGTGAGGAATACAACGAGATAACCGTAGGAAAGCGATACAACAATAATGTTGCCGCCTTCATTCGTGTCATCAACGGCATTGACCGCAAGAAGGCTTTGGAGAAATACACAGAGTTCATCAAGGGTGCTGACCTCAGCGCAGAGCAGGAGCAGTACCTGAAGAACATTCTCGACTACATCAGCGTGAATGGCGACATACAAGTGAGCGACTTCATGGAGTACCCCCTGAAGCTCTACAGATGGCGTGATGTGTTTGGCAACCAGTTCGTGAGCTTGAAGGATTTCGTGAAGGAAGTGCATCAAGTGATTGAGGTGGTGGCATAATAGAATAATTACTAACAATAAAATATACAACAGAGCTCCTTTTATTGCTTTTTTTTGCACTTTGAGGGTGAAAACTTGCTCCCATGTGTGGATGCGTAAATTTGTAACATGCAAATTAGTATAGGACACAAAAAGAAGAAAAGTTAGCATTTGTTTGCGTGAATGAAATAAAAGCAATATCTTTGTCGCAAAATAGAAAACGAAAGTATGAGTGCTTCAGAATACAGGATCCATAGCATGTGCGATAGTATATACAGAAATTATGGTATTGCTTCATTGACGGATGCGGAAAAGTTCAAGTTTCTTGTCACTTTTTCTGCCATGCTGAATGGTGCTTCATCAAGTTCTCACATGGTAGGCCATGAGGAAGAATTAGAGCCATGTGAGATGCCGAAGCATACTATCGAGGAATTGCGCATGGAGATGAAACAAAACAGCAAGGAAGTGCTTGAAGGCAAAGGACGACCAATAGACGAATTGTTTGAATCTGTTGAACAAGAGTTCCCTTGGCTATGCAAGTAGAATATACTCCGTCATTCAAAAAGGCTCTCACACGCATTTTATCATGTGGGGAAGGACATTACAGTCATAAAGTTTTAAGAGGACTTATGTCTCAAATAAAGTCTTACAAACTTTGGTTGAAGGATAACCCTTATATGGGGGCTATTGAGCCATTGCTGGATGAGATGGAAGTCCAATATCGTCATGTAATCATCAGTCCTTGTTTTAAACTGATATACACAGTGTATGATGAGAAGCTTTATTTCTCTTCAGTTTGGGATACACGACGCAATCCGGAATCTTTAGTTGAGGAAATCACCAAAACAGAAGGAAAATAATCGTCTTGGCAAAACAAAGTCAAACTTTTCAAGAATGTTGTAGGGGTGCGGTTAGTTCCGCGACCCTATTTTATTACTAAGTGTTTTTTGTGACCCTTCTGTGCTGTGGCCTTATGTCTAAGTGATGTGTATGAAATACATAATTTGGTTTCACAGCCAAAACATCCCAAGACATTAGTGTAACAATAAATCAAAGAACGCTTACTTTTACAATTTCGGTTGCAAAGGTAAGCGTTCTTTTTTTGTCAAAATGCGATTATGCGCTTATCGCGAAGCGCTTTGCTCGCAAAGAACCGCCAACTAGAATAAGTCGAACATGTTATTTAACATTTATCTTCTTATTACTTAACGACAATCTTCTTTGTAGAGCCATCAGGCATGCGGACAATGTTGATGCCGCGCTGTGGAGAAGCTAAGCGAGCGCCTGAGAGAGAATAGTATTCTTTAGCGAAGCTTACGCGTTCAGTAACTGCATCGTTCTCTATGCCTTCGATGCCGACGAGGATGTCAAGCTCGATAGGAGTGAAAGTAACATTGTCAATGTAGCAATCCTTACCGCCCTTATTTGTGAGGAGGAAGATGTTTGTTCCTGCCTTAGCAGTTGCTTCGTATGATACTGTCTTCCATCCTGTGCCAGTAGCTTCAAGGTCAAGAGTGTGATTGCCACCGCCGTTAGTGCCGTTGAATGAAGACTGAAGCTTGCCTGCAGTTGCTGCCTGATACTTAATTGTTACATTATACTTACCAGAGAAGTTAATCTTTGTATCATTGCGAAGCGAGCCTGAAGTGCTTGTACCCATTCGGGCAAAGCCCATTGCAGAGTGTCCTCTGACTGATCGATATGCTCCCCAGCCATCGTTGTACTGGTCAATGACACAAGCAGAGATACTCTTATAGTCCATGTCTTCTGCTTCAATAACCAACTCTCCATAGTAGTCTTCTGGCTGAACAGGAATTTCTGAGATTGCAGCAGTCTCAACATAGTCAGTCAAGCGGTCTTTGCCGTCGCCTTCACACTTGATGACAAGGTCGTAAGGACCATTATGCTTCAGAGTGCAAGTGTAAGTGCGAGTCTCCTCGTTCCATGCTTCAGTTACAGCTCCTGCAGCTTTAGCTCTCTTTTTATATGACACAGAAGGCTGAGACTTGCAACCTGTGATAGTGATGATATCTGTCTGCTGAGCAGTAGAGTCCGAACGATAGTTGTTCATGTATAATGTGATGCTATCAGCATACTCATGAATAAGGCCTGAGCTGAACTTTCCGAAATTCAACTTGAGTGAGTCGCAAGTGTTGTAGAGCAATGGAATCTCTGCAGATGCAGTCTTGTTCTTGTTCAAATATGAGAATGGATAGTAGCAAGTGAGCTCGTTGTGGTGGCGAGCTACGAACAAGTTGCCTTTGCTGATTTCTGGGTAGTTCTTGTCGAACTCCTTTACCTTAGCGCTTTGAGTGCCCCACTTTGTCTTTTTGTAAAGAGATGAACGCTTCACCTTAACAGGAATAGACTTTGCCACATCATCATAGAGATCAATCACTACAGGAATTGTCTGATAGCGACCAGTCTTCTTGAAATACAAGAAGTTATTGTTGCCATAGCCTTTAATACTGCCAATTCCAGACTCCTGGCTTGAACGGCTATTGAATGGATCGCTCTCCTGAAGATAAAGTCCATGATAGAGGTCGATTGGAGCAGCGTATGCATTAACTTTAAGACTTGTTGGATCGTCGCTGGCACTCATGTCGTTGACGATACAGATCTTAGTGCGCTCCACAACTTCTTCACGAGTAGGAATATAGATTGTGCCATCGAGCACCTTACGGAACATATCCACCCAGATGTTATCGAAGTTAGGATAAGTTCCCCAGTTGCGGCGAGTGTAGCCTGATGAAGTAGTGGTATTGCTGGTTCCTCTAAAGTCCTCTGTCCAGATAAGCTCAGGACCGTCCCACACACATGCGCCATTGAGCGTCATCTGCTCAAGCACAGGAGCAATGCCTACAGCACCAGGATATGTGTGATCCTTACCGTCCACCTTCTTAACAAGCTCGTCAGCAGCACCATTCCATCCGCAGTTGTCATAGCGAACGCCATAGTTCTTTGCCAAGCCAGAAATGAAAGGAGCAATTGTCACACTCTCATTGTTAAACCAGTTTGCGCTTGTAGTATATTTGTAGAGGAAAAGGATAGCCTCAGGATTCTCCTTACATGCATTGAGGAAAGCAGCGTTGCGCTTCATCATGCCCACTGGGTTGAGAGGATGCGACCAGATGTTGCCACAGAACGAGATTGTGAGGAAACCACCATATTGATGATGCATAGGCACGAGCTTTGCGAAAAGCTTGATGCGGTCAACATCAGAGCTTGAACTTGCGTCATTAGGCTCGTTAAAGCCCCAGAACTGTTCTGCATAGTTCCAGCCGAGGAAGTTCTTATAGTCCTTGAAGAAAGATTCGTGAATCTCAAGAGCCTTGTTGAAATTGGCTGCATTGTCACGGATATGAGTGTGTCCACCAGAAGCAGGCTGGCAAGTAAACCACATGTTGTTGCGGCAGCACACAGATGCCCAAGAGCGGTAAGTCTGCAGCGCGTCCTGCGGCTTCTTGTAAATCTTGAGGTCAGTGTCGTACGAGCATGACATTGAGAGGTTGAGGATCACATAAGGCTTGATGTCATTTGGAATCAGGTTGATGATCTTCTGAGGATCGGCATTGTTCCATACATCAATGTGAATCATCCACGCTGGGTGGCGATTGTCAATCGGTCTGCGCTCCTGAGCAGAAACTGTCAGGAAACACACAAGAGCGAATAATGTTAGTAAAAGCTTTCTCATCTGTTTTTTATGATTTATGTTATAGATTGCTTTTGCAAATTTAGGGAGAAACGCTTACATATTTATAATAATATTGATACAATTTCTTCGTCTCATGTATCAAAAACAACGAAAAGAGGCAGCTTCGTACGAAACTGCCTCTTTTTTTAATTATAGATTGTCAATAAATATTATCGACGGAGAACCTTTACTGCACGCTGGCTGCCATCAGCCATTGTGTCGATGCGAACATAGATGCCCTTAGCTGGCTGAGCTACCTGACGGCCGTTAGCGTCGAAGTACTGAGTCTTAACTGCAGTACCTGCAACACCAGTCTCAACAGACTTAACAGCAGTGATCTGCTCGTCAATTACCTTAGCAGCAGCTGCATAGTCGAATGTAGGGTGCTTAGCAGACATCTTCAACATAGCGTCGTCGATAGATGCGAAACCATCGCGGCTAACGCCTGTTGCATCCTGCATTTCCTGAGGACCGAAGAAGATAACATTAGCGCCGAGAGTAACCTGACCTGTTACACCACCTTCAACTGGATCAATAGTAACATTATTGAAGAGTGTCTCTGACATACCATAGTACTCACCAATAGAAGTTACATCGAATGGCATAGTGAGATCGTCCTTACCTTCCTGCTTAACATAAAGTGTAGAAGGAGTTTCTGCACCTTCAGCAAGAGTATTTACGCCGTTGCCTTCAACGAATGAGCGGTCGCAGCACTTAGCACCAATTGTGTAGATACCTACAGGAATCTCATCGATGAGCTGGAAGATTTCGAAGTCAGTGCCCCAACGAGTACCTGCCTGTGAGTTAGCTACATTTGCAGGAGCTACAGGGATATTGTTGTTAGACCAGCCACCCCAGCCCCAGTCAGCTGCGTAACCATTAGGTGCGTTGAACTCCCAACCTGGCATTGTGCCGTCAGACTCTGCCTGAGTTGTTGGCTGTGGCTTAGCTTGAGGGAGAAGTGAGTAGAACTTTGCGTTCTGGATGTAGCCTGTGAGATCAAGATCTGAAGGAACATAAGGGTTGTCCTCGCTTGGCTCGTCCTCTGGGAACTCAAGATCCATGAAGTCGTAGCCCTTGTCGATAGCCTTATAGAGAGCAGAAGTTACCATCTTCTTGAGAAGAGCAGCAAGCTCCTGATCGTCAGTTACAGTCTCGTCAGTTGCCTTGAGAATAACCTCTTCAACTTCAGCCATGCTCTCGTCACCATTGATGAACTGATCAAGCTTAACATAAGCCTTAGCGAGATTTTCAACCTGGTTTGTGAGCACTGCAACACCAGTATTCTCAGCCATGAGGTTAATGTTGAGAGTGCGGAGAGTCTTCATATCCTCAACGAGTGGGAGAAGCTCATCGTTAGGAATAGTGTAACCTGCTACACCTTCGTACTTAGCAATATATCCAGCAGCCTTCTTGTATGAGTCGAGGTTTTCATACTTAGTGTCAGACATATTCTCAACCTGAGCAGCGAGGTTGTCATAAGCAACCTGGTAGTCAGAAACAGCACCGCGGCGTGAAGCCATAGCCTTAACCTTAAGCGCAAGACCTTCGATAGCTGCAGTGTATTCCTCACCAGTGTGGAATGTTACAGTCTTAGCTTCCTTGATAGCAGCCTCGAGTTCGTCGCGAGTTGTACCTGCGTACTCATCACCAGAAGCTGACTGGAGCTCATCCTCTGCCAAAGCAATAGCATTGTTGAGCTGAGTGTGCCAGAATACTGCCATAGAACCCATCTGCTCAACCTTGATGTTACCAAGGCTTGACTCACCATCCATGAACCACTTCAAGATGTAAGCTCCATAATGTGGTGCAGTCCAAGCAAATTCAATCTTTGTTGGCTCTACGCTTGTATCACGGTTGCCAAGGAGAGTTGGTGTGATATCATCTTCGCGATCATATACAACAGATCCATCCTCTGCATCGAGAATCTGGAAATAGTATTTATTGTTGTCACCCTTCCAGTTTACGCAATACCATGAGAAGTTGTAGCGTACCTCATCGAGGATGAGTTCTGGCTCACCTACAGCAGTTTCACCGAATGTCATGTAGTAGCTTGTTTCAGCAACACCACCCATGTTACGGTTGTAGTAAGCTACAGGGAGGTTAGGACAGTTGCTGTAAGCGAAGAAACGAGCACGCTGGCCAATAGCATTAGAGCTACCCTTTTCAACAGGTACAGTTTCACCGTTTCTGATTTCGTAAACAGTCCAACCTGCGCCCTCGTCTGGAGTACAGTCGTTACCTACACCAGCGAAGCTACCATCAACGAGAACCTGATTGTCAGCAGTCTCACCCTGACCTACCTTGTAAGTCTTAGTGTCAATACCCCAAACAATGATAGCATTGCCGTAGCCACCAGTCTTAGTAGTAAGACGGAGAACATACTTGCCAGCCTTGCAGCCTTCAACATTGAATGAAATCTTGCTTACATCGTTTGCTGGAGTGCCTTGATTTTCAATATGGATCTCAGCATTACCATTGCCTGATGCAACTACATCGCCAGCCTCGTTGAGAAGTTCATAGAGGAAGCCGCCTGTGTTGCCCTGCCATGCAGATGCGAGGATATTGATCTGAACATCGCCTGCAGGGAGGTTGAATGGAGCATCTTCCTTCTCACCATAAGTGAGTGCAGTACCGTTTTCTGCGTCACGCTGTGAGAGATAGAAGCCCTTAGTATATTTACCATCAGCAGGGAAGTCGAACATACGGATGCCTGAACCAGCAGGAACTACCTCTTCGCCGTTGAAGTAAGAAGTCCAGTTCTCTGAGTGGTTGCCGTTCTCACCCTTTACATCAATAAGCTCAACATCAGTGTATTCAATTTCAGCAACAGAAACCTTGCCTGTCTCGAACATGATAGTGATGTCTTTTGTTATATCAACACCCATCTCGCTCTGAACATCAGAAAGTGTTACATAGTATGTACCCTTCTTGAGCTGAGCGCCATCGTAAGTGAATGTTACGCTTGTGCCAAGCTCTTCAGCTGACTCCTTAAGATTGAGCTTAACCTTACCCTTGATGTTGCCACCTTCGAGAACTGCTACAGGAGCATTCTTGCCAGAAACAAAGATGTTCTTGTTGAAGTTGAAAGTGAACTCTTTGAGTGTCTCGTCAAGCTCGAAGCTTGCGTCCTTAGGGTCGCTTGAAAGGAGGATTGGCTCTTCGAAGAGAGTAGATACTGCATCAAAGTCGAGGTCAAGATAAGAAGCCTCATTCTCGAAGCTTGGAACATCTAAGCCATCACCTGGAGTCTCAGCGCCAGAGTACTTGATGCCTGAGTTAGTTGCATCGAATGATACTTCAATCTTAGCTTCGTCATCAATAGAGTCAACATCTGGGAAGATGTAGAGGTTGCCGTCCTTCTTGAGCTCAACAGCCATAATCTCAACTTCCTTGCCATCAATCTTTACCTTAGCGCAAGAAACAGGGAGAGAAATGTCGGCACCGTTAGCCTTAACGAGCTCAGCAATGTTTGTCTTGAAGCCGAAGTCAACCTTGATAGCCTCATTGTTGTTGTAGCAAGCTGCGATAGGAGCCTCTTCAACAATTACATCGTCGAGATAGTACTCACCTACGCTCTTAACTGTGAGGCGGAGGAAACGATTAGCACCGAGTGGGTTCTTGTCGTCTGCCTTGACTTTAGGGTAGATCTCCTGCTGATACTCGTCAGTAGTATAGTGGAAGAGAGCTGCCTTTGTCTTGAACTCACCGTCGTTGAAACCGCTGAGATCCTTCTTCTGGCTGTAGTAGCCACCATCTGTTGGGAGAACGAATGGCATGTCGCAGTTCTCGTCACCACACATGAGTGCAAGACCTACAATTGCATTCGACGGAATCATAGCAGATACACGAACGCGGTAGTTAGTGTTAGCCTTAATCTTAAGACCGTCAAACTTGAGCACGCGCTCCCAGTCGTTAGCTGTGCCTGCTTCTTCTGGATTGTAAACATAGATACCGCCTTCGCCAGTGGCAGCAGCATCTTTGTTGCCGAACTCGATAGAACCACCTGCGTCAACCCAGTTACCATACCAGTTGACTGTGTCAGGAGCTGTCTCGCCAGCTTCCGCTCCATACTTAAGAATCTGTGCCTCTACAGCAGATGAAGAAAATGCTGCGGCAAGTGCAAAAGTAAAAAGTTTGTTCATACTGAAATTAATTAGTTAAGTATTATGTTGATAAAATCACATTAATCTATATAAGCTTTGGTG
>JAGHVC010000209.1 GCA_018064505.1 Candidatus Minthosoma caballi
AAATAAAGAACAAAATCACATAATACAATGTTTTTAGCGTTTTTTGACAGAAATAATAGTCATATATCTGCTATATGAATAAAAATAGGGTCATATTATGACCAACATGGTTATAAAACCTGTGCATAGCACGCACACAGTGTACTAAAGCAAGGTCCCATTTACAAGAAAAAATAAAAAACATAGGTTCGTATTCACCATGAACGGACTGTGAATGCGGACTTCTATTATTATAATGTATAGTTACCCTTGACCAACCAGCTTCGTGGCAGATCCATCAATAGCTTGGGCGTATTTAGTACAATTGTACTTGTGGGGGCTAACCTAGGATAGCTTCGTGTCTCTTTTGCAAAACCAATAAACCACAGTTCCCAAAGACCTACAAATCTTTGGGAACTTTTCTTTGCCTTTTGTTCTATATGTGGGGAAAAATGATTACTTTTGCAAATGAAAGTAATGAAGAAAGAAATGAGGAAGTATGTTTATGGTGTGTTGATGGCATTGGCATGTGCTGTCGTGATGCTGTGCGGGTGTGTGGAGAAGGGCGTTAAGATGCCTGAGATGGAGCATGGCGATTTGCTGTTCAATGTTGTGCCGCAGAATGGCACGGAGCTGGCTGCGGCTATTGCTGATGTGACTTGCGATAGCGGTCAGCTGCAGATCTCGCATGTGGCGATTGTGTGCCGAAAGGGGGATGATGTGTTTGCTCTGGAGGCTACGACGAAGAAGGGGGTGGTGCTGACTCCTATTGACTCGTTTATGAATCATGCCGACATGACTCCTGATGGCAAGCCGTATGTGGTGCATGCCCGACTGAAGGACACGACGGGGGTGGCGAAGTGCGTGGAAAGGGCTGAGAGGTATCTGGGCAAGCCGTATGACTCGCTGTACATGCCTGATGATTCGGCTATCTATTGCAGCGAGCTTGTGCAGCTTTCCTTCATCGATGCTTCTGGGTCGCCTATCTTTGAGCTGATTCCTATGTCGTTCCACGACGATACGGGCAAGATCACGGACTTCTGGATTGAGCATTACAAGCAGTACAACCTGCCTGTGCCTGATGGGGAGCCTGGCACGAACCCCGGTGGCATTTTGCGTTCTGAAAAGATAATGATTGTTGAATAATTAATCTAATTTTACTAACTTAACTAACCGTTTTTATGGCACAACGATTTATTTTGAACGAAGTTTCTTACTTCGGTGCTGGCGCTCGAAAGGAGCTGCCAGAGGTGTTGAACCGCATGGGATTGAAGAAGGCTCTTGTATGTTCTGACAAGGGACTTATCAAGGTGGGCACTACAGACATGGTGACTTCTGTGCTTGATGATGTCAGCTTCCCTTATGAGATTTATTCTGAGATTAAGCCAAACCCTACTGTGACTAATGTGAAGCAGGGCGTGGAGGCGTTTAAGGCTTCGGGGGCTGATTGCATCATTGCTATTGGCGGAGGCTCGAGCATAGATACTGCCAAGGGTATTGGCATCGTGGCAAACAACCCTGAGTTTGGCGACATCGTGAGCCTGGAGGGATGCGCTCCGACTAAGAACAAGAGCGTGCCTATCATTGCTCTGCCTACTACTGCTGGCACTGGCGCTGAGGTGACTATCAACTATGTCATAATTGATGAGGAGCGTCAAGCTAAGATGGTGTGCGTTGACCCTAACGACATCCCTGCTGTGGCTATCGTGGATCCTGAGCTGATGTACACTTTGCCTAAGTCGCTCACGGCTGCTACTGGCATGGATGCGCTGACTCATGCTATTGAGGGCTACATCACTAAGGGTGCATGGGTGATGAGCGATATGTATGAGTTGCAGGCTATTAAGATGATTGCTGAGAATCTGCCGCTTGCTGTGGATGAGCCTACAAATCCAGTTGGACGCGAGGGCATGGCTCTGGCGCAGTATATTGCAGCACAGGCATTCAGCAATGTGGGTCTCGGACTTGTGCACGGTATGGCACACCCTATGGGATCGCTTCACGACATCCCTCATGGCGTGGCTAATGCGTTGCTGTTGCCAACTATCATGGAGTTCAACATGCCTATGTGCATTGAGAAGTATGGCGTGATTGCTCGCACTATGGGTGTGGACACAACTGGAATGAGTGCGGAAGAGGCTGCTCAGGCTGCTGTGGATGCTGTGAAGGCTCTCAGCATTCGTGTGGGAATTCCTCAGACTCTCGGCGAACTGGGCATCAAGGAGGAGAATATCCCTGCTCTTGCTGCTCAAGCTATTGCTGATGTTTGTACTCCTGGCAATCCAAGGGATGTGACTGAGGCTGAGATTGTTGAGCTGTATAAGAAGGTGCTTTAATCTTCGCTTGGCTCTTTTAAGGAGTTAATAGGAGTTATCGGAAGTTAATGCGCTTCGCTTATGAAGTAAATGGACGATACCATGGGATGTGTTCAGCATAACATTCGTCCGTTAACTCCCTGAGCAACGAAGGAGCGATAACTTCTATTAACTTCCATTAACTCCTTAATAGAAGATTCCAACGAATGAGAGTGTTCAACTGCAGAGTGCCAGAACTCCGCTGAGAGCTATGTATGCATAGACGATTTTCTTAAGAAGCGGAAGTGAGAGGCGCTTGAATGCGAGACCTCCAAGCCATGTGCCTATGAAGACGGCAGGAAGCGCGTAGCACCATGAGGTGAGTACGCTGGATGTGAGAAATCCCGAGTGGGCGCGATAGATGGTCATGGCGATGTTGCCAATGAGGAAATAGGTCTGTGCAATGGCTGCGTACTCCTCTTTGGTGCGTGACACCGACAGGAAATAGAGCACGGCTGGAGGGCCTTGCATGCCGAAGAGTCCACCCATGATGCCTGAGAGTGTGCCAAGCGAGGCTTGGGTGGGCAGGTTTGGCTTGATGCTTATCTTACCAGAAAAGAACCAGAAGTAAATGGCTGCAAGGATGAGGGTGATGCCGAGTATCTTGTGGAGCACGGCATTGCTGAGCACTCCGAGAAGGAGCACTGCTCCGCTGCTGACGATGAGAAATGTGATGAGTATTGGTGCGAGGTTGCGCCACGAGATGAGCTTGCGGTACTTGATTGCAAGCACGAGGGATGTGAGCATGGCTAACATGCCTGAGAGGGTTGTTGCTTCGCCGTATGAGGGCAGGAGGTAGGGGAGCATAGTCATGATGAAGATGCCGAACCCAAACCCTGTGGTGCGCTGCACGAATGCGGCTCCGATGGTGAAGGCAATGAGTAATATGATTGCTGCGGGTGTCAAGATTCTGCCGTTGCTGATGCTTTTATGCATGCAAAGTTAGGTATATTTATATTAATGTAGTAAATGTTTGCTGGGCTTTGTGTGATTATTTCGTTTATTTTTTGCAAAGTATGGTATTTGTTTTTACATTTGTAGGATATTTTGTTAATTGCTTTTGTAATATTTGAAACAGATGAGAAACATATTTAAGAACTTTAAGCTTACCTTTGACCGCTCGTTCTCACGAGGATTGTTTCCGCAGCTTGTGTGGTTGCTGAGCATAATGGTGATTGCGTATTTGCTGCTGATAGGTCTCAGCTACTTTGATGCATTTTATAGCCCTGGCAGCGAGGAGAGCAGGGGAAGATGGTTTGATGTGCTGTTCTTGCTTTTCGATCCGGGCAGTATAAACGATTCGCTTAAATCTCCGTTTGTGACAATCATAGCTTTGTGCGGAATGACTATCTTCTGCGGCATGCTGATATCGGTGATTAGCAATGTGCTGGAGAGGAGAGTGGATAGATATAATAATGGCGACATTGAGTATGACATTAGCAATCATGTGGTTGTGCTGGGATTCAACAAGAGCGTGCCGTCGCTGCTGAAGTCGCTTTCTGCTAAATATAAAGATTCGTTCATTGTGCTGATGTGTAATGAAAGCAGCGATGTGGTTAGGGAATGGATTCATGCTAATTTGGATTCGCAGAAGGATAGGAATAAGCATTTGGAGGATAATCTGATTGTGATGAAAGGTTTGCGCAACGCGGATGACGACTTGGACAGGTTGTGCCTCGGTAGGGGGGTGAGAGAAATATATGTGCTTGGAGAGGAGAACGAGCATGCTCACGATGCGGTGAATATGGAGTGCGTGAGAAAGATTGTTTCCAAGCTTCCTGGCACTGAAAGAGATGGAAAGAAGGTTAGATGCTTTTTGCAGCTGGAATCGCATATCATGTTCAGTGTCTTGCAGATAACAGAGGTTTCGAAAGATATAAAGGATAAGATAGAGTTCTTGCCTTATTCGTTTAATGAGATATGGGCTCAGAATGTGCTTTCCACTGTGCCTAATGAGAAATACAACTACAGGTCTTTGGATGGCGACGGAATTACTGCTGACTCTGCGAAGCATGTGCATCTGGTTATAGCAGGAATGAACGATATGGGCTTGTCGATTGCGGTGAATGCCGCTCATCTGCTTCATTTCCCTAACTTTAAGGATGGCGACTTCAAGACATGCTCGCACATTACATTCGTGGATAAGGATGCAGAGTATAAGGGTAAGTCTTTTAGGCGCAGATACGCTGAGCTGTTCAGATTGTCGAGATGGAGAAGCGCGGAAGATGCGGCGTCGGTGAACAGCGTGGAGTGGATTGACCCTATGGCTGCTGCTGATGCGCCTACGCACCTTGGAAAGAGGAATTTCATGGATATTCAGTGGGAATTTATTTCTGCTAATATTATTGATGATGAGGTGCTTAACTATCTGTCGGATTGCGTGAAAGACAAGGATGAAGTGCTTTCGATTGTGATGTGCGGAGAAGATGCTGACGCCAATGCCGTTGCTTGCTTGGCATTGCCAGTGGATGTGAGATGCGGGGCTAATCAGATATTTGTGAGACAGAATGAGAATGCGGAGATGATAGACCAGCTGGCTACTCGGTTTAGTTACGAGTGCATTCGCCCGTTTGGCATGATGACAGAGTGCTATAAGGAGAATCTGATGTCTGACAGATTCGGAAAGCTGATAAATGCTTGCTACAATGAGATTAACATTACAGATGTTCTTTCTGTGAATGAGGCGAATAAGCGGATTGATGATGCATGGAACGAGTGTTCAATTACTGATAAATGGTCAAGCATCTATTGTGCCAATATGCTGTACTACAAGCTTCGTTCTCTTGGCTTGAAGACAGACACGCTGACTGAAGAACAAATAGAAGAAAAGCTGAAGCTGGAATCGGTTCAGAAAAGTATTCAGAGAACAGAACACAACAGATGGAACACGGAGAAGCTTTTTCTGGGTTTCGTACCTTTGACAGAGGATGAGCAGAAGGAGTTTGAACCACTTAAGGATGATAAGCCTGCTCTTAAAGAAAGGAAGAAGAAGTTTA
This sequence comes from Candidatus Minthosoma caballi, assembly GCA_018064505.1. Lineage (GTDB taxonomy): Bacteria > Bacteroidota > Bacteroidia > Bacteroidales > Bacteroidaceae > Minthosoma > Minthosoma caballi. The sequence continues at coordinate 5,330 of JAGHVC010000209.1, forward strand.
GCAGATCATACTTCAAACACTTAGATATTTGCTCGAATGACCGATTGTTTGAAGTTGATAAGTTTGTTGCTAATTATGATAATAAGGTCAACTCAAAGCTTTGGGCTTTGTTTAGATTATCAAAGACTTAGGATAGATTCTTAAACGAAAAAATCATGCGCATTGCTACACAGAGCTAAAGCTTGCTGTAAGGGCAGTGCGCATGATTTGTGTATTTGGATATCCAAATATGGATGAGTAAGTCTTACATGTAAAGCAGAAGGATGAGCAGGGCAATAGGTACACGGCCCTTGACGGTGTAGATGATGTCGGAGTAGTTTTTGCTGCGACCTTTGTAGATGTGTTTGCCGTCGTATGTCATTACTACTGCAGAGTAGTTGGTGTTGCGACCTCGATAGACATACTCGCCATCCCATGTGTAAACGGTTTCGGAAAAGTTGGTGTTGCGACCGTTGTACACATATTCTCCATCCCAAGTGAGGATGATGTCGGAGTAGTTGGTGTTGCGTCCTTTGTAGGCATGTTTGCCATCCCAAGTGAGAATGATGTCAGAGTAATTGGTGTTGCGGCCACGATAGACATGCTCCTCGTCGAAAGTGAAGATGATGTCGGAATAGTTTTCGTTGCGGCCTTTGTAAATGTACGACTGAGCATCGCACACTTGGGGCAGAAGGATTAGAAGGAGCGCAAGCAGCTTTACCTTTGAATTGTGAATGAGAGTGATCATGATAAACCTCAAAAATTCAAGACCTTAAAAACTCAAAAACTTAATCTATTCGAAAGGCTCTCCGTAGTAGTTTGGATCAGCCTCAGTGTACTTTATGAGGGCAACATTGAGCTGCTCTGTTTCGCTAAGTTTCACATCCTTAGTCTTTGGCAACGCTTTGTACCAAGATTTTGTGCTGAAATACTTGTCCATTTCTCCACCAGGAGTGAAGATGTATCCATGGCGCGCAAAAATCTCGTTGCGGATGTATTTGAGCTGCTCCTTAGAATAGTTAGAAAGCTGTCCGAAAGTGGCAAGTTTCTTAGAGAAGAAAGGGTAGTTGCCCACAGCTCCAGGGATGGTAGTAGCAGTTTTCTTGAGGCTATAAACCAAGGTGTTAGTGTCTTCATACCCATCATATTCTTCGTTGTAAACAGTGCGGTAGAGATTGATGCCATCGAGAGTGCGCTTCACTCTGAAGCAGTTGCCTTTGCCCATAACCAACACAAGCTGAGGTGTTTCAAACTCCTCGCCGAAAGTGAATTTAGCTACGCCCTGAATGCCCGACACTGTGCAGTTTGTGTTGAAGACAATTCTCTTATTGCTTTTCTTGTCAATGTAAACTCCTTCGATGCTTTCTGCAATATCCTTGCAAATCTCATTTTCAATGCTGTTGTCCTTTGATGAGAATCGCTTGAGAATGCTGGTGAGCGTGCTTCCATTATAGAAAAGAAGAACCTCCTCGCCATTCACGATTCTGTGTTTCACCACATTGCCCTTCATCATGGTGTAGTATTCGTCAGTCTCCACAAGTTCGCCTTCCCAGTTTACGGGTTCTTGCTGGTATGTTTTTGTTTTGACATCAGTAGAAGAGAGGCCGAAACTATATCCGCCTTCGTGGCATGTGCCGCCACAGAAAGCAATGTACTTAGGTGTTTCTTTGATGTCTTTGTAGAAAACATCTCCACTATGCCAATAGCCTGTCACTGATGTTTGTGCATTTGCACTGAGTAAGCTTGCAAGAGCAAGTGCTGTAATTGAGAGAATCTTTTTCATATTATGAGTTTTGTTTGATTATCTGTTTATTTGTATATGAGATTCAACTTTCGCAAGCTCCAGTTGAATGGGAGTTAATAGGAGTTAGCGGGAGTTAATGGGAGTTAACGGACAATAGTAAAAGGCTCCTTAAACAGCAAGT
>JAGHVC010000008.1 GCA_018064505.1 Candidatus Minthosoma caballi
CCTTAAGCATTATTAATGCAAAAAAATAATATTTTCTTCAATAATAGGTATAAAAAGGCTAAATTTGCAAAACGCGCCACAAGGCAACAAATTCATAAAAAGATAAACTCATAAAACAGATAAACGCATAACACACATGACTGTTGACGAAACATACATGGCACGATGCCTTCAGCTTGCTGCCAATGGCAAGCAAAACAGCCAGCCAAATCCAATGGTTGGAGCTGTGATAGTGCACAATGGCAAAATTATTGGCGAAGGCTACCACATACGCTGTGGCGAAGGACATGCAGAAGTGAATGCTTGCGCATCCGTTCGTCCAGAGCATATCCATTTGTTGCCCGAAAGCACCATATATGTAAGCCTTGAGCCATGCAGTCATCATGGCAAGACACCCCCATGCGCCGACCTGCTCGTCAGCAAGCACTTCAAGCGTTGCGTCATAGGATGTCAGGATCCATTTGCCAAGGTGCAAGGCAGAGGCATACAGAAACTCAAAGACGCGGGCATAGAGGTTACTGTCGGAGTGCTTGAAGAAGAGTGCCGAGCCCTCAACAGCCGTTTCATGACCTACCATGCATTGCAGCGTCCATTCGTCACGCTCAAGTGGGCACAATCATCAGACGGTTTCATTGATGGCCACATATCAAATGCCTACACTCAGATGCTGTGTCACAAACGCCGAGCCGAGCACCAAGCCATTCTCGTGGGTCGTCGCACATACGAAACAGACCATCCCACGCTCACCACTCGAGCATGGTATGGTCCATCACCTCGTCGCTATGTAGCTTCGTCGCATTCACTCTCCCTGCCCGAAGATTTCACGCTCATTCAGTCAACAGACATATCTCAGATACTCACATCACTGCATGCCGATGGCATACAGACATTGCTCGTTGAGGGAGGTTCAGCACTCCTTCAGTCATTCATCGACAGCGGCCTGTGGGACGAATGCTATGTAGAACAAGGCACCACACCCATCAAGGGCACAGTGCCAGCACCATCCATTCCTTCATCTCTGCTCTGCAGCAAGGAAAAGTTTATGGGAAGAGAAATAAGCCTATTCAGAAGAATAGAATAGATACGCATTCTTCTCACATTCAGAATCGTAGTCGTAAGAAGACACACGAAGCGGGATGTTCACCATTTTTGGCTTATAGTCAATTTCGTTGTGGATGAAAGGTAGTAGAAAGCTTTTACGCAGATGCAGCTCTTGCCTGACTCCGCCAGTGTCAGCAGCTTTGACATTGAGATTATAGTTTATGATGTGAGAAGCCTCATGCTGCATGTGAGGAACCTCTTGCTGCATATTATTGTAATAAAAATCAAAAACATCTGCACTGATAACATTTCCGTGCTGATCGTAGCTATATTCCACTCTGTCGTACCGCTTACCTTTTCTATACAACTCCTTACTCACCATTCTGTTGCCATCAGCGTATGTGTAGCGAATAGTGTCGTTATTATCATAGTTGCTATGCAGGACGATGTTGCCATCTTTGTCGCAAAGGTCGTGGGCAATCTCCTTCCAGCGAGGCTCAGTCTCCACAATCCTATTGCCTTGCCAGAAGCGAGTGCCTTCGTATTCGTATTCCTTGCGAGCAGTCAGTATGCCTTTCTTGTCGTATAGGTATGTGTATTTTCTCATATTTACAATATTGCCAGAGGAAGAGTAGTTACATCTTATGTATGATGTCCTGCGATTGTCCTTATCATAAGTGAATTCATTCCTATATGTAGTACCATACTTGTAGTTTGTGTTTTTGTATTCAAGCACCACATTTCCTCTCTCGTCATACTCAATACATTCTTCAGTAAACAACACCGTTGTGGTGTCAGGCATTTGAACTCCGTTTACTGTCACATCTTTCAGCATATTGTGTTCTGAGTTCTTCTGTTCCAAACGAGTCTTTACTATTCTTCCCTTGTCATCGTAGGTAACTGTGTAGCCATGGTCTCCATAGCCAATGTATCTGTTCAAAGAGTCGTATTTATATAGATTGAAGTCTTCCACAACAATCTCGCCTTCAGTAATACTGACACACTTTACGCTATCAAGATGCAAAGGTTTTTGTGCAAAGGCTGACATGGAGCACATCAAAATGGCGGTAAACAAAACGCCACATAATTTATTCATGTTCATAGTTTTCAAAACTCAGCTACCTCACTCTTTTACTTCATTAGGAACTTTTCTCACCAGCCATCCAATCCTCGCACTCAGCTCATAGCTTTCAGCATCCTCTTCCACCCCAACAAAACCAGCAGCAAACTTCATAGGTATTTCATTTAGTATATTGCCATGTTCATCCTTCAAACGATAGACGAAGTCAGCAGTTTTGAAACTGTTGAGCATATCATGTCCTCTTGTCACCTTTGCTGGAGTGCGTCCGTCAGTGTCGTATGGGAACAAGCAGAGAAACCAACCGTCAAACTCCGTTGGCGTTACTCCGCTGCATCCGCCGCCACGCAACTTATCAATAGGTATCTGTGTCATCATACATCTCCAGAACTGATGATCAGGCTTGCCTTGTGCCGTTTTCACAAACTCCTCCAATACTGGGCACAGCTTGTCTGTCCACCACTTCAAGTCATATTGCTCTAATTGGCGCGCCTTGTCAAGCACTTGTTGCCAGTCCTCCTTCGTGCCCTTCAGAGTGATGTAAGGAATGCCGCACGAAGCAGTGAACTCACCCACATATTTGAAGTATGGCTGCATGGCATTCATTAGAGTAATCTGCGATGCTATGCGGCTTTCAGTTGTTGTGGTAGAAAATGCAGCACACATATTGTCCACAATTTCCCCTTTTGTGTTCTCTCTCATTATTTTTGTAAAACCGTCAAACACTTCTGGCCAGTCAACAAGTTCTATGCCTGCATCGTCATCGTTAATAGTCACCGGCAGTCGTGATTCCACCTTGAGGGTTATTTTGTCTTCATGAAACACCAATTTGTCACGCAGTGTCTCTGCATTCTTGTTCACATGCTGTGCAAATCCCTGCGAGATGCACAGCCACACATCGTCGGGTGAAAGCACCAATGGACGATGCTCAGCGTATGCCTTCATCAGCATGTCGAACATCACATTGTGGTTGGAATTCCACAGCTTTGCATCACTAAAGCTTGTTGCTACAATTGTATTCTTGTTCTTGCCATCGCCCATCTTCCATTTTGCAATCTGCACACCATCCTTCAGTGCCAAATGCTCCATAGGCGCAGGCAGATTCTCGTCCACAACAAAAGTTATTGCCCCCACTGATTTTTTCACAACAATGTCATTTTTGCCTTTAGCCAACACACTCACTGCCATCAGAGCAACGAGCAGGGTGAAAGTAATTCGTTTGGAAATAGAAACACTTGTTTTCATGATGCCACTGTTTTTTTTGATTTAGACCACAAAGTTATATAATTA
>JAGHVC010000205.1 GCA_018064505.1 Candidatus Minthosoma caballi
GCAATCTTATTGTTTGCAGCCTCAAATGTAGCAACAGCAGAAGGAACTGTGAGCTCAGTCAGCTGGTTGTTGTTGAGGTAAAGCATTGAGCTTGAGCCAGAGATCTCAGGAAGAGCAATCTCAGTGAGGAGGTTGTCATTCAAGTTGATAGTCTTGAACACAGCACCCTCAGCAAACTTGATAGAAGCAAGCTTGTTAGAGTAAGCATAAACACCTGTGAGGGCAGCGTTAGCAGTGAGGTCGAGCGCTGTCAGCTCATTGTTGTAAAGAGAGAGCTGATCGAGCTTATCATTGCTTGCTACATTAATCGAAGTGAGCTTGTTGTCAGTAAGGTTGATAGAAGTGATCTCAGGGTTATTGCTGAAGTCCATTGTAGTGAGTCCGCCCTTAGCCGAAGTGAAGTTGCGGAGTTCAGCACATGCGCTGAGGTCAACAGTAGAAGCAACAATGCCGCCTACCGACACCTGCTGCACCTTAGTCAGCTTGCTGAAATCGATAGACTCAATAGGAGATGTAGTGCTCATGCCAGTGCTTGAGCCGAAATACCACACATCCTCAGCTTTTTCTGCATAGATAGTGATGTTGCCCTCGCCGAGTGCAATACCTTTTGCAGCAGCGTTGGTAACATAGCTGTTTGTCAAGCCAATAGAGTCAGTTACCACAAGATTGCCATCGCCAAAGTCAACAGCAAAGTAATCTGCCTCATTGTATGAACCGAAATTGAAAGTGCGCTCTGTTTCACCATCAACAGTCACCTTCATAGTAATAACAGGAACGACCTGATGCTTTGTGCCATTTGGCCATTCGATAGTCTTAGTTGCATCCTGTGCGAAAGAGCACACTGATGCAATAGCCGCAAATGCGGTTAATAAGAACTTTTTCATTTAAATAAGTAGTACTCTGTCCAAAAAATCGTACAAATGTACAAATAATCTTTGGACTACCATACATTTTTAAGGAAAAATGATTACACTTTGTCCGTTTTTTTATAATTTTGCAAAAATTTTGTAAGAACTAGTGATTTTGTAACAAGAATACACACACAAATATACCAATGAAGAAAATGTCAAAAGGGAAAGTATTCACATTTCTCGTATTGTTAATTTCAAGCATCAATGTAGCCTTCGCACAGAAAGTTGTCACCGGTAAAGTCGTCGATACAAGTGGCGAAGCATTGTGCGGAGTGCATGTTTCAGAAGTCGGAACAACCAATGGTGCATTCACTCAGCTTGACGGCACATTCTCCATCACAGTCAAAGGTGATGGCAGTACAGTCATGTTCCGCTATCTTGGCATGCAGCCAGTCAAGCAGGCTGTCACAGGCAAGAAGATGAACATCACCATGCAGGACGATGTCTCTGTATTGCAAGAGGCAGTAGTTGTATCAACAGGTTATCAGAAACTCAGCCGCGAGCGCTCAACGGCATCCTACGGATTTGTCGATTCCACAGCGCTCACTCGCGTCATACACAAGGATTTGCTTTCTGCCCTTGAAGGTCAGGTAGCAGGTCTTCGTATGAACAAAAACCCTAACACAGGAGGCAACTCGCCAATCATTCGTGGTGTCGGCACATTCTCCTCAAGCGTAGGTACCGAGCCGCTCATTGTCATCGATGAGATCCCAACAAGCCTCAAGCTTGATGAGATTAATCCTCACGATGTAGAGTCAATCACAGTGCTCAAGGATGCCGCAGCATCTTCCATCTATGGAGCACTTGCAGCCAACGGTGTCATAGTCATCACCACAAAGCAGGGTAAGACAGCAAAGACAAAAGTGTCAGTCAATGCCGATTGGCGCATCACAACCAAGCCAAGCTTTGATGCCATGCACTACGCATCATCGAGCGACATCATTGATTACGAAACCGAAGTGTTCAATTCTCGAGTAGCCAACAGCGGCGGCGTTGCAAGCCTTTTCAGCAGTTTTGGCAACAACTACTACAGCCCTGTGTATCAGCTTTATAGAGATCAGTTCGAAGGCAAGGTCACACAAGAGCAGGTTGATGCAACGCTCAACAGCTGGAGAAAGAACGACTACTACGAGCAGTTCCGCAAATACGCATGGCGCAACCAGTTCTCGCAGCGCTACAATGTCTCTCTCTCACAGCAGACAGGCAAGGACAACCACTATGCCTCATTCAGCTACGAGAACAACAAAGGCAGAGCGCTCAACGACGAGTCAAACACTTTCACGCTCTACTTCAAGAGCACTTTCAACATCACCAAGTGGCTGAACATCAAGGTGGGCGCCGATGCTCGCATGACCGATTCACAGTCACCTAATGGCTCTTATACATCTTATAATATACAAGAGCGCTATGCTTCCATCAAGGATGCAGCAGGCAACCTTGTCTATACTCCAAATGTCAACATCAGCGGCTATGTAGGCAGCGCAGTCAACCGCTCAGTCATCGACCGTGTTGACGGTGCAGAAGGCCTCATGCCATTCCGCTTCAATGTGCTCGAGTCGCTCGACGAGAGCATCACCAACAGCAAGAACTTCCACCTTCGCCCATTTGTCAATGCAGAGGTGAAGTTTGCCAAGTTCTTGAAATACAATCTCCTCTATCAGTACGAATGGACTCACCGCAAGCAGGAACTCTACGACGAAGCAGACACATACCTTATGCGTATGACCCACAATGCCTTCATCACTCCAGCAGGAAAATGCATTCTGCCAGAGGGAGGACGCTACATGCAGCAGTCAAACACATCGCAGCGCTACACATTCCGCAACCAGTTAGGCTTCGACCACAGCTGGGACAGCAACCGCCACATCCTCACAGCCATCATGGGTCTTGAGCTTCGCGAGAACTTCACGCCTCGCATGGTGCAGCAGCTCATGTACGGCTACAACGACACAGCCCTCACATCCTCTCGCCTCGACTGGCAGAGCCTCTACACCGACGGATGGGAGAGCCTCGTCTATGACCAGACACTCCGCTACTCGGGCCTTCCAACCTCGCAGACTCTCACAAAGCACCGCTATGCTTCTTTCTATGCAAATGCAGGCTACACCCTCATGGGCAAGTACAACTTCAACGGCAGCATTCGCTGGGACGAAACCGACCTCTTCGGTCTTGACACCAAGGAGCAGCACCATCCGCTTTGGTCAGCAGGTCTTGGCTGGAACATCTCTCAGGAAGAGTTCATGAAGGACATCACATGGCTTGACTACCTCAAGCTTCGCATGACATACGGCATCAATGGCAATGTTGACCAGACATCAAGCACATACTTCGTTGCGCGCTACCGCACCATCAGCCAGGATCCAACAGCAACGCCATATCTCAACTATTCCGACGACAATCTTCCTAACCCTAAGCTTCGCTGGGAGCGCACATCCACATTCAACTTCGGATTCGACTTCCGCATCTTCAAGGGCATACTCTCAGGCTCTATCGAATACTACAACCGCACAGGATCCGACCTTCTTGTGCGCAAATACCTCGATTCCACTCTCGGAGCATCGCAGCGCGTCATCAACAACGGCAAGATGCGCAACCAAGGCGTTGAAATCTCCCTTCGTGGCAACATTCTTCATCAGGGCGACTGGGATCTCTCAGCTTCAGCCACACTCGGCATCAACCACAACAAGATGCTGAAGGTTGAGCACTCATCTACAGATGTAGCAAGCAACTTCATCACAGCTCCGATGAACTACTTCATTCAGGGCACAAGCTACAATACACTCTGGGCATACAAGTTCAGCCGCATCGTCAATGGCTATCCAGTCATTCTCGATGCCGACGGCAAAGAGATGGTCACATTCGACGAGAATGGCAATCCAACAGATGTCACAGTCACTTCCTATCTCAAAGGCACCGATGCACTTGTCAACTGCGGCTCAGTAGCTCCAACCTACAACGGCTCATTCCAGCTCAATCTTCGCTGGAAGAATCTCGAAGCAAATGCGCTCATGGTATATGCCGGAGGCAATAAGCTTCGCATGGATGTAGCAGACATGAATTCATACTCAATGACATCCGACCGCATCAAGGATCGCTGGACACCAGGCAGCACAGGCAAGGTGCGTCTCGTCAATGACATCCCAACCAACCTGCAGCAGTACGCAAGCACATTCGCCGACTGGTGGCGTTACAGCGACCAGCACATCAAGAGTGCCGCCTACCTCAAGCTGCGCAGCATCTCTCTCTCCTACATCATGCCTGACCGCATCACAAACCTTATAGGATTCGGAACAACCAAGTTCTCATTCCAGGTCAACAACCTCTTCTATATAAGTGCTGCAGGCCACGACATCGATCCAGAGTCATACGGACTTAACTCAGGTTCACGCTCATTGACACAGCCGCGCACCTTCTCGCTCGGATTCTCAACATCGTTCTAACATACATCTTTATGGTAGTTACCTCCCGTAAATAAACCCGCAATAAAGACCAATGAAACTACATAAAATAATACTTCCGCTCGTTGCCCTCGCAGCCACATTCACCAGCTGCGACAACTACATAGACATCACTCCAAAAGGAGCCCTCACAATCGACTCAGCCTACACCTACCTTGAGCTCGTGGCAAACCCTATGCGTTGCTACTACCCAAGTTCCTTTGCATATCTCAGCGACGACCTCTGGGCAAAAGAGTCAAAGATCATTGGCAACGAGTCAGTGTCGCACGATGCAATCAACTTCACATTCAATGAAGCAGCCGACCGCACCCTCGTAGCAGACAACAACCTCTACGAGAACATGTACAGTGACATCCTTCGTTGCAACCTTATCATTAGTAATATAGATGCAGCCCCAGGCACTGACGAAGTGCGTAAGCTGGCAAAGGCAGAGGCTCGCTGCATACGCGCATTCAACCACTTCCTCGCTGTCAACACCTATGCAAAGGCATACGATCCAGCCACAGCAGCTACCGACGGTGGTGTGTGCGTGATGGATCATTACACACTCGAAGACTCTCCACGCAAGTCAACCGTAGCGCAGACCTACGACTTCATCATCCGCGAGCTCGAAGAGTGCGTGCCAGAACTTCAGAAAGAACCGCTCAACATCTACCATCCAAATCTCGCATTCGGATGGGCGCTTCTCTCAAAGGTCTATCTCTTCCATCGCGACTGGGCAAAGGCTGAAGAAGCAGCAAACAATTCGTTGGCCATCAACAAAAAGCTTGCCGACTACAATCTTATCGAAGCAAACGGAGGCGTAGCCCGCTACCGTGAGTTTGCCGATGCCAACAATCCCGAAGTGCTCAGCTACATGTGGATGGGCAGCGGATGGACCAACGAGGCAGCCACCTACTATGCATACGGCATCATCAGTCCAGAGCTCATCTCTCTCTTCGAGCCAAACGACCTCCGCTACAGCCTCTTCTTCCGTCAGTCAGGCACAACCATCACCAACTACTACGACGAAGGTTCGGGCGCAGCCATCTGGACACCAGCCAACACCACAGCGCGCTTCACTCACATGACAGTGGGCATGCGCACAGCCGAAGTATATCTCATCCTTGCCGAAGCATGCGCTCGCCAGAGCAAGCTTCCCGATGCCATCAAGAACATCAACATCGTTCGTGCATGTCGTCTCAAGGGAAACTACGAGCTTCCACAGCCATCATCGCAGCACGACATGATGGAGCTCATCATCACCGAGCGTCGCAAGGAACTCCTCTTCGGATTCCACCGCTTCTTCGATCTCAAGCGCTTCAATCTTGAGCCAGAGTATGCAAAGACCATCACTCGCAAGTTCCCTGTCGTGACAAAGACCGTAGAGCAGAAGACCTACACCCTTCAGCCAAACTCTCCGCTCTACATCATTCCATTCCCACGCACAGCCACAGACAAGAACTCCAACCTCACGCAGAATTTCTAACAATTCTCAAACTCCTCTAATTCCTATTATAAATAATTGTATCAATAAGTCAAAGAACGCTTTCTTTTGCA
>JAGHVC010000056.1 GCA_018064505.1 Candidatus Minthosoma caballi
ATATATATATATGAGATTATCTCTTTGGAAGATTGAGATACCAAGACTTTCCAGAAATAGTCTTAGTAGCTGGGCCATACTTCTTTTCGATGTAAGCAGGCATAGCGATTGTGCGTGAATTATCGCCATTCTGGCGAACATAACGCATCAAATCATAGAAACGAGTTCCTTCGAAGCTGTTCTCAAGAGCCTCTTCGTCAAGAATACGCTCTGCCACATACTTCATACGCATTTCTTTGCTATCATCACAAACATTAATCTCATTGAGAGCCTCCTGGAGCTCGCACTTAAGGTATTCTTCCTTATACTGCTCTAATGCTGCCTTATAAAGAGTAGAATCAGCATCGTCAGTATCCTCGTCATATTCAGGAGCCTCAGGCCAAGTGATCTCAACTAAGCGAGACTCATCTACAGGAAGAGTGTAATACTTATTGTATTCAGAGTCACCACTACCGAATGAGTGGATACCAACCTGATAAGTTGAAGCACCGCTATAAATTGTTAAAGTATTCTCCGAATTAGTTTTTGGCACATTCTTTTCAATATTCACAAACTGTGCTGGGTTCCAGTTGAGGAAACTATTGTTGAGAGTAGAATCCTCATAAGCCCACAAGTAGTTAATAGTGAATGAAGACTTGATTTTGCCAAGCTCCTTGAACTCAATATAAGAAATCTTGTCACGGTCAAACATAACTTCGTCAGTAAGACCATACTTCAAAACTGCAAATGCAGCTTCTGGGAATCCTGCGCAGTTGAGTGCCTCAGCCATGTGGAGGTAAAGAGTAGAATAGCGATAGAAAGGAATAGCATTCATGTAGCCATCGTTACCCAAGCTATTACCGCCAGTGTACTTAGCGTTGTAAGTGCGCTCATTGTTGAGAGAAGCGTCATACTTATTATTAACACTTTCTGTATTGAACAATGAATACAAACGAAGGTCACCAATCATACGGTCGCTATCGTAAGAATTAAGTTCAGTTTTGTTGTAGAGAGTGTCTTGAATTTCAGGGTTTGTATACTGGTAATAGCAGTAGCGCTGACCTCTTGAAATAGAATCCATGCGAGCAGAAGGAGCAACAGCTGGATAGTAATTCTGCTTTTCAGTAGCATTGAAAATTGCATTCAAATCACAGACTGTTCCATAGAACTCATTAGTTTCGAGAGGAAGAACAGCAACAGCATTAACAAGCCAATCTTGACGAGCCTGGCTATATGACTGAGCGTAATTGAAGAGAGGTGTGTAATTCACATCATTCACACGCTTGAAAGTTGAAGTAGTCCACTCTGCAGTATTTCTACCAGTAGCACGCTCCTCGTTAGGGAATGTGAGGAAGTCGTGATACATACGGATTGCGTTGATGTAATCAGCACGATCGTTAGTGAAAGAACCCTTCCAAAGATAGAGTTCAGCAAGCATCACGCGAACAGGAATGAAATACTTAGCATAAGAAGAGTTTGCTGCATATCCTGGACGGAGAGCGAGGTTCTCAGGCTCTTCACCATAAGCTTTCAGATCCAGAATACACTTATCTGCAATAGTTACGAGATCATACTTTTGACCTGATGCAACGATATCCTCAGCTGCAGTAGCAGTAAGAATAGGTTCTGTCACATAAGGAACTTCGCCATAAATCTTAGCAAGTTCAAGATAGCACCAAGCACGGAAAGTCTTTACTGCAATGATTTCATTCTTGTAATAGTATGAACCATGAGCCTTGAGCAAAGAGTCAACATGTGCAAGATAAATATTACAGTTATTGATTACTGCATAATAGTCAGCAGGCTGATTGTAAATGTTATCATCGCTAACATTATTAGCAGCAAGCTCCTGCAAGTGTACAGAAGAATGCGCAGGATCCACATCAACAAGATCTCCACGAAGTTCACCAAGAAGGACTGTACGATCAGCAAGCTTTTGCATGCGCTGAATGATACCCATAACCTGATAAACTGTATCCTGCGGAGTGAGGTCAGTAGTCACAAGCTTATTCTCTGCTGTAAACATGTCCTCACAGGAAGTAGTGGCAGCTCCTACTGTAAGGAGGAGTGCGCCACAAGCTATGATTGATTTTAGTTTCATATTAATATTGTTATTTGCCCTGCGGACTAAGCCGCAGGGTTTGAACCTATGTTAGAGATTAATCTTTACACCAAGATGTACAGAACGACCTGGAGCGAGGTAGCCAGCATCGATGCCCTGGAAGAGGACACCATTGCCACAAGAAACCTCAGGGTCAGCACCAAGATACTTAGTGAATGTGAACAAGTTATTAGCAGAAGCCCAAACAGTCACACCCTGAAGATACTCATTCTGAATTGGCAATTTGTAGCTAAGAGTGATGTTCTTGAACTTAAGGTAAGAACCATCCTCAATCCATCGGTCAGAGAAACGGCTGTTGCCCATTGGGTCGCCATAAGTAGCCTGTGGAATGTCTGTTGTCTGTCCCTCAGCAATCCAACGACGGTTTACTGCAGTAGTCTGGTTCAAGAACTTGTTGCCACCTTCAAGCATTGCACGCTGGAAGTTGTAGATATCGTTTCCAAGCGAGTAGTTGAATGTTGCAGAAAGACTCCAGCGGCTTCCGATGAAGAAGTTTGCGTGGATGTTACCATAAATGTCTGGATTAGGGTCACCAATCACGAAACGGTCATCCTTGTTAATCTCGCCATCACCATTGCGATCAACGAAATTCATATCACCAGCCTTGAAGTACTGCTTAGCACCTGTTCCATCTACAATGTACTTGCCGTCAGCTTCTGCCTGAGCAGTAGTAGAGTAAACTCCCTTAGTCTTGTATCCGTAGAACATACCTGCGCTGCGTCCAACCTCTGTGAGGATTGTAGCATCATACATGTCTGTTGTGAAAGAAGATTTGCCCTGTGGAAGAGACTTAATCTTATTCTTATAATGGCCTACAGAAGCGCCAAGTTCAAACTTGAAATCCTTCTGGTTAACAATCTTAGCATCAAAAGCAAAGTCATAGCCAGTGTTTGTAAGAGAACCGTCGTTAGTGTAGTAGTCATGAATACCAGCAACATAAGCAAGAGTGCCAAGTGTAATGAGGTTGTTAGTCTTGCTCAAATAGTAGTTTGCCTTCAAGTTCAAGCGATTGTTGAGGAAGTTACCCTCGATACCAGCATTGAAGCGGTTTGTAGTCTCCCACTGCAACTTAGGGTTACCGATGTTAGACAAGCCGATAGAAGTAATACCATTATTAAGCAAAGCAGAAGAAGACATGTAAGTAAGAGAAGCATTGTTGTCAATAGCATCATTACCTACGCTCTCGAAGCCAGCATTAAGCTTGAGCATGTTCACGCCACGGTTTGGACGGAACCACTTCTCGTTAGAGAGAACCCATGAACCCTGGATGCTTGGGAAGAAGCCCCAATTTACACCGAACATCTTCAAGCCTGCATCAACATCCTTACCAAAGCGAGAAGAAGTCTCAACAGAGAACTGTCCCTGCAAGTAGTAAGTCTCCTTGTAGTTGTAGCTAACATTTGCATAGTAAGCGAGAGAGCTCCAATTGATATCAACACCATTCAAGAATGGGTTCTTGAGGCTGAAGCTAAGGTTTGGAGTCTTGTCATTACCAGTGTTGTTACCCTGAAGCTTAGAAGCAGTGTAAGAGTCATTCATGTAACGAACACCACCGTTCACATCAATGCGATGAGCTCCGAGTGGAATAGCCCAGTCAGCATGAGTATCGCTGAAGATAGCATTGTGCTTTGTGAAGATAGACTTCTTTGTATTCTCAACATCAGAAACAAGATTCTCATAAGCATAAGTTGGCATACCGATGAGCGGAGTGAAATAAGTCTCATCGTAGCTCTGCATTGTGTAAGAGAAGCTCTCCGACAAAGAGAAGTTCTTGTTAGGCTGCCACTTTGGAACAACAGCAATGTTGAGCATTGAGTTGTCTGAGTAGTTCTTGTTCTTAGCCTCACCATTCTTCAAGATTGCAGTTGGGTTAGCAAGAGAAGCCTTGTCCTTTTTGTTGAGCACCTCATTGAGATAGTCATCAGCATCTGCATAGAAATGAGAAACCTTACCGTCTGTAGAGAAGTCATAAGGGCTCAAGAATGGAGACTTAGCAAGAGCAAGGAAACCTGGAGAAGCAATAGCATAAGAAGCATAGTCAGAGTTGAGACCATCATCACGCATATTGCGAGTCACATTAGTATAGCTTGCGTCAAACTTAGTTGAGAACCACTTGTTGAGGTTGATATCAGAGTTGAAGCGGATATTGAAGCGCTGCATGTCATTCATCTTGAGAGTAGATTTTGTATCCATGTATCCTACTGACAAGTTGTATGCAGCAACATCATCACCACCCATGATGTTGATAGAATAGTTCTGGCTGAATGCCTCGTGGTAAACCTCGTCCTTCCAATTTGTATTATTATGATACATATTATAATAATAGTAATTTGGATCAGTGTTGAGGAACTTAAACTCTGTCAACTTTGTATCAGTTGACTTAAGCATACCAGAAGCATAGCTGCGATACTCATTAGCGTCCATCATATCCATGCTCTTTGGCTGGAACTCAACGCCAGCGTGAATATCAAGGTCAATGCGAGTTGCCATAGAAGAGCTTCGCTTTGTCTTGATTACGATAACGCCATTAGCAGCCTTAGCGCCATAGATAGCTGTACCATTCTTCAAAACTTCAATAGACTCAATGTCTTCCATTGACATTGCATAAAGAAGGTTTGTGAAATAGCCAGAGTGAAGAGTGCTTGAATCGTACATCATGTCATACACCACTCCATCAACAATGATCAAAGGCTGAGCATTTGAATTGAGAGAGTTGAGACCATTAATGAACATTGAAGCGCCCTGTCCAGGAAGTCCTGAACGAGAGATTGAGCGAACATCTGCGCCAAGACGATTCTGAATCTCCTGATCTGCAGTGATAGCAGTAGTCTCAGCAAATCCCTCTGTCATTACGCTCTTTGAACCATCAGTCTTTTCTGTATAATCCTTAATATACTTGCTTGAGTACAAGCTAATGTTCACATTCTCAGTGCGGTCATTAATTGATGTGCGAACAGTGTTGTAATCCTCATAGCTTGTTGCAATAGATGTAACAAATGTTGGCACACTGATTGTGTACTCACCATTCTCATCTGTCATGGCAGTATAATTAGAGTTGTTGTAAGCATGAAGCTTTACACCAGCCAAAGGCTCGCCAGTAGCTGCATCTACAACCTTACCCTTAATCTCAACCATAGGATATTTCTTCACAGGCTTCTTTGCCTTAACCTTTGGAGCAGGAGCCTCTGTTGCCTCTTCTGAGTCAACCTCATCCTGAGCAGCCATTGGAAGTGCAGCACCCATAAAGAACATCATTGCGGCGAATCCGAATTTGCAGATACGCTGCATATTTGTGATATTATATGATTGCATATTTTTCATCTGTATTAACGGCTTTTAATTTCTGTTGCTTCAGCATTTTCCTTATACTTAGGCTTAAGTATGATGCTGCTGATAAGGAGATCCTTAGTGTAAGTTCCATTCTTAGCCTGAGCAGAAGTTACCTGAGGCACAATCTGGAGAATCACACCTTCATCATTGCGGCCATAGTATGCATTCTTGAACTCAACTTCACCAAGGGAAATAGTGTCAGTATAAACAAGCATACCATCCTCATCAACATTCTGTGTGAAGACATAGTTCTTATCAGCATGCTTATCAGCAGCGACAAGACGCTCACCACTTGATGGATATTCACCAACCTTTGCAGAAGCACCTTCTTCACCATTCTGACGCTGCCAAATGTAAGCGTAGAAACGATAGCCTGTCATATCTGGTGTTGCATTAGAGAAACCTTTGTATGCCCAGAAAGGAACAGTCACAATAGAAATCTCGTATGTGCCAGAAAGAGTGTTTGGAATTCTGAAAGAATACTTTGGAGCAGCAGATGAGCTTGAAGGCTCACAGTGAATGAACGAAAGGCTCTGAGGAGAAGCAGAACCAAGAGTGTCGAGAACCATTTCCTGCTCACCAGTGCTTTCGCCATCTTCATCCAAGATATCCTGATAAGAAACCTTGATTGGATAAGGATAGAAAGTTACTGGAGTCGAGCTAAAGAAGTCCTTAGAAGCACTTGTTGCAAAAGGCTCAAAGCCTGTGCCTGCAGAATTTGATGTACGGTCAACGATATTGTCTGTAGGACGCATCTTCATGCGATAGAAGAACTGGTCTGTAATATCCATTGGGTATTCATCCACCTCATAAGCAGTACCGTTAGAGCACTCATACTTATTTACATACTTGCCCTCAGCAAGGATAGAAGAAAATGGCTTGTAGAACACATGTCTTTCCCAATCACCATCCTGATCATATACTGTAGAAACAAGAGAGTCATTCTGATGACGGTTTCTGTTGTCATTGAAATACAAGTCTGCCATTGCAAACATGTTAGCATAGTAGTTCTGGAGAGAGTCGCATGTACCTTCCTTTGCCACATCCTCTTTAGGATTGAACTTCAAGAGAGAAGATGCGATGTCATATCTCTTCTTGAAAGCCTCAGCAGAAGGAATGATTGCAGTGTAGCTTGAGTCCTCCTCGTAGATGAGAGCATCTACCGACTTAAGAACTGTGTTGTTGCGAATCATGACAGAGTCAACATACACACGCTGACCATTCTCGTTAACATCACGATACACAGAACGGCTCTCATCGAGAGAGTCTGTATTGAACGCATTAAGGAAGTTCAAAAGAGTATTGCCCTCAATGCCTTTCTGCAAATCCTCAATCTGCTCATAGATGTTTGCCACGAAAGGATTTGAGTCATCAATGATGTTGATGATACCATTCTTGCAAGAGAGATTAGCAGCAGTAATGTTTGCCTTGCCAAATGTAGGCTCGGCAATTGTACCAATGCTCACTCCCTTAGAGTTCATCAAAAGGATGGCCTGAGGTTCATTTCCAAGAGAGATATTGTAGCGAGCAACATGGCTGTTGATAAATCTCTTCACCACGCT
Organism: Candidatus Minthosoma caballi; assembly: GCA_018064505.1. GTDB lineage: Bacteria > Bacteroidota > Bacteroidia > Bacteroidales > Bacteroidaceae > Minthosoma > Minthosoma caballi. The sequence goes on from JAGHVC010000056.1 coordinate 6,994, forward strand.
TTCCTTGTCACCGCTTGCAATCTGAGAAAGATAATAAGCCTTGTCGAATGAACCATTAGCTGGAGCCCATACAGTGTAAATATTCTCTGAATTGAGCTCTCTGTCATAGCCTGCAGCCTTGAGTACATCTGCGAAGTCCGATGCCTTGTCCTGAATAGCCTGCATTGTTGTTCCGTCATACTTGAGGCCTGTAGAACCCTGATAGTGGTCGTCCCAAGTATCAGAACAAGAATACAATCCAGCTATGCCAGCAACGGCAATTAATCCGCTAAGAAATGTATTTT
>JAGHVC010000223.1 GCA_018064505.1 Candidatus Minthosoma caballi
GGCAAAAACTGTATATATTGGCATGATAGGTGATATCATGCATCATGGTTACATCAACATCATAAACAAAGCCGCAGAATACGGTGATGTGATGATTGGATTGTTTACTGATAAGGCAATAGCAAACCATCGCCGTCTCCCTTACCTCACTTGGGAACAGCGTAAGAATGTTGTTGAGAACTTAAAGAATGTGGCAACTGTAGTTCCTCAGGACGATTGGAGCTATATACCTAACCTCGAAAAGTATAAGCCTGACTACATCATCCATGGCGATGACTGGTTGGTAGGTCCTGAGCGCTATCTTCGCGATGAGGTATTCAAGACTATGGCAAAGCTTGGTGGCGAGGTTATAGAGATACCTTACACAAAGGGCATCACAGCATCTGGCATCCAGCAGGAGATAGATGCTCTGGGAGTTACTCCTCAGATGCGTCTTTCGTCATTGCGCCGATTGATAGCAGCCAAGCCTGTAGTCCGTATCCTTGAGTCGCACAATGGTCTTACTGGTCTTATTGCAGAGCATACAAGCGTAGAGGTCAATGGTCAGATTCGTGAGTTCGATGGCATGTGGGCATCGTCTCTCACCGACTCTACCTCCAAGGGTAAGCCAGACATTGAGGCTGTTGACCTCACTACTCGTCTTCATGACCTCAACGACACTCTTGAGGTGACTACCAAGCCTGTCATCTTTGATGGCGACACAGGAGGCAAAGTAGAGCACTTTGGCTTCACCGTTCGCACCCTTGAGCGTCTTGGCATCTCGTGCGTCATCATTGAGGATAAAGTAGGACTGAAGCAGAACTCCCTGTTCGGTACAGATGCAGTGCAGACACAGGACACCATCGAAGGTTTCTGTACTAAAATTCGTGCTGGCAAGGAAGCACAGATTACTCGCGACTTCATGATTGTGAGCCGTTGCGAGTCTCTTATTGCAGGCAAGTCTGTTGACGATGCTCTTGAGCGTTGCCATGCTTATGTTGAGGCTGGTACTGATGGCATCATGATTCACTCGAAGGAAAAGTCGGGCGAAGACATCAAGGAATTCTGTACTCGTTTCCGTGAGAAGGATGACCATACTCCGATTATTGTTGTTCCTACCACTTACAATCAGTTTACAGAGGAAGAACTTGCTTCATGGGGCATCAATGTAGTCATCTACGCCAACCACATGTTGCGCTCTGCTTATCCTGCAATGGTGAAGTGTGCTGAGACCATTCTCCGTACAAGCCGCTCATTGGAGGCTTCTGACCAGTATTGCATGCCTATCAAGCAGATTCTCAACCTCATTCCTGGAACAAAGAAAAAGTAAAAAAAGACATGGTAAGTCCTAAGTTTTTTATTGATACGCTGAAGTCTTTCGACATTGACTTCTTTGCAGGTGTGCCAGATTCTCTCCTGAAGAACATCTGTGCTTATATTACAGACAATCTTCCAGCAAAGCAGAACATCATAGCTGCCAATGAAGGTGGTGCAATGGGTATTGCTGCCGGTTATCATCTTGCTACAGGCAAGGTGCCTGTTGTTTATATGCAGAACTCTGGTGAGGGCAATATCATCAATCCACTCGCATCTCTCACCGACAAGGAAGTTTATAACATCCCTGTTCTTCTCGTCATTGGATGGCGAGGACGACCTGGTGTCAAGGATGAACCTCAGCATGTAAAGCAAGGCAAGGTGACCACAGGACTCCTCAACACTATGGGCATCAATTATGCCATACTGCCTAAGGACGAAGAGGGAGCTGCAAAGCAGATAAAGATTGCTGCTGACTTCATGAAAGCAACAAACGAATGCTATGCTCTCGTAATCGAAAAGGACACATTTGAGGATTACAAACTTCAGAATGTGGAGAAGAACGACCTCACCATGAGCCGTGAAGAGGCAATACAGAAAGTGGCTGCCAGCATTGAGGACAATGCTTGCATCGTCTCTACTACAGGTATGATTTCACGCGAACTCTTTGAGGCTCGCACTGCCTGGGGACAGGGACATGAGCGTGACTTCCTCACAGTAGGCAGTATGGGACATGCTTCGCAGATAGCTCTTGGCATTGCACTCCAGAAACCTGAGCGCAGAGTATATTGCTTTGACGGTGACGGTGCAAGCATAATGCACATGGGCAATATGGCCATCACAGCCAGCATGAAATGCAAGAACTATGTACATGTAGTGTTCAACAATGGTGCTCATGACTCTGTGGGTGGTCAGCCAACTGTGGGATTGAAGATAGACCTTTGCGCTGTGGCAAAGGCTGTTGGTTATGAAGCAACATATTCTGTCGATACTCTTGAAGCGCTTTCAGAGACTCTTGCTGTCATCAAGTCGGCAGAAGGTCCTGTGCTTCTTCAGGTTTGTGTGAAGAAAGGCAACCGCAAGGATCTTGGTCGCCCAACAACAACCCCTATCCAGAACAAAGAGGCTCTCATGGAGTTCTTAAACAAAGATTTATGATGATTGAGCAAATACATTCTACTTCCTCGCCCTTTACGGGAGATGGTAAGGGAAGAAGGTCTATTAAGACTGCTGTAATAATGGCAGCAGGTCTTGGCACCCGCTTTGGACAGTATACCGAAAAGATACCTAAGGGCTTTATCCTTTTCAAGGGAAAGCCAATGGTGGTGCGCAGCATTGAGACATTGATAGACTGTGGCATAGAGAAGATTATCATTGGCACAGGCTACAAGAAGGAGTCGTACGAAGCTCTTAAGGCTCAGTACCCTCAGATAGAGTGCGTGTTCTCCCCACGATATGCTGAGACCAACAGCATGTACACATTATATAATAATAGAGAGGCGATAGGCGATGATGACTTCTTACTGCTTGAGTCAGACCTTGTGTTTGAGCACAGGGCTATCAGCGACCTCATTGATTGTGAGTTTGAATCTGCTATGCTGATTACTCCTGTCACTAAGTTTCAGGATCAGTACTATGTGGAGATGAATGAAAAGTGCGAACTTATCAACTGTTCTACCGATAAGTCGCAGATCAATCCTTCGGGCGAACTTGTCGGCATCCACAAACTCAGCAACAAGTTTTACAAGACTTGTGTGGCAGAATACGAGAAGATAGTCAACGAAAAGCCAAAGCTCGGTTATGAGTACCAGCTCCTAGACATCTCTCAGCGCATCACTCCTATGAATGTGCTTCGTCTCGAAGGACTTCAGTGGTATGAGATAGATGATACCGAAGACCTTGCTTTTGCAGAAGAAAACATTAAAATAGATTGAACTATGCAACCAATAAAACGAAATGTTTTGCTGAACCCAGGTCCAGCAACTACTACCGACACGGTAAAGATGGCTCAGGTCGTTCCTGACATCTGCCCAAGAGAGAAGGAATTTGCAGGACTCATGAAGGGCTTGCGTTCTGACCTCCTGAAAGTTGTGCATGCTCCTGAAGATGAATACACATCGGTACTCTTCTGTGGTTCTGGCACTATCAACATCGATGTTTGCATCAATTCTCTCGTTCCTGAGGGCAAGAAGGTGCTTGTGGTCAACAATGGCGCTTACAATTCTCGTGCCGTTGAGGTTTGTCAGATGTACCATATCCCTCACATCGACCTCAAGTTCTCTGTCTATGAGCAGCCAAAACTTGCCGATGTAGAGAAGGCTCTTCAGGAAAATCCGGATGTGGCTGTTGTATATTGCTGTCATCACGAGACAGGTACAGGCATACTCAACCCAATCCGTGAGATAGGTGCTCTTGCCCATCAGTATGGTGCTATCTTCGTGAGCGACACAACATCTACGCTTGGCATGATACCACTTGATGTTGTCAAGGATAATGTCGATTTCTGTATGGCATCTGCTCAGAAAGGACTTATGGCTATGTCGGGACTTTCATTCATCATTGGCAAGACAGACATCATCAAGGCATCAAAGGATTATCCTACCCGATCATACTATTGCAACCTATTCCTTCAGTACGACTACTTCGAGAAGACAGGCGAGATGCATTTCACTCCACCTGTGCAGACTATCTATGCTACTATTCAAGCATTGAAAGAGTATTTTGAAGAAGGTGAAGAAGCTAAGTTCGCTCGTCATCATGCAGTGTATGAGGCTATCCATAAAGGCCTTGATGAAATCGGACTTGAGACAGTGATAGACCGCAACATAGAGTCAGGTCTTGTAGTCTCTGTTAAGTACCCAGATACTCCTGGCTTCAGTTTTGAGAAGATTCACGATTACTGTTATGAGCGTGGATTCACTATCTATCCTGGCAAGATAAGCACTACAAATACCTTCCGTCTTTGTTCGCTCGGAAAGATTTACCCTTCTGATATTGAGGACTTCATGGTGGTATTGAAAGAAGCATTGAACGCATAATTCGCAGGGAGTTCGCTTAGTCGCGGACGATTTTCCGAAGCATGATAACATAAAGCAGAGCGGAGAACTGAATCACTCAGTTCTCCGCTCTGCTTTATGTGTATTGATTTCAATCGTTCATGGATGAAATTTTCGGTATGCTTTCTGGGGCATTTGTAAGTTATGGCACATGCAAAATGCATTATGGCAAACAGGCTCTGTCACTCTGTCGTATTAGAGTAAATGTTCTGCTTTTGCAAAGGCATCCTTGAAATAGTAGCCTTCGGCAAGACGCTCGCTTATCTTTTTTGCATTGCTGCACATCTCGCTGTATTGCTCTGGAGTGATGTGCGAAAGGCATTCTCCTATTTCTTTCAATGAACTCACGGCAAAGCCGATCTTTTCCTTCAAAACGAAAGGAGTAAGTGCAGCTTCTTTCCACATGATGACAGGTTTGCCGCTTCGCAAGTAGAATGAAGTCTTGTGCGGATTGTTCACCTTGAGATACACTCCCCAGTCGCCAGCACATTCGTCCACACTCGAACCATCCCATACGAGACCAAACTGACCTATTGATTCCTTGATGAAATCGTCAGACTTGATGAAACCGCATGGAGTGATATTCTTCCAGTCCTTGGTGAACTCTTCTTCCAATCCTTTGCCATGTATGTTGAAGTGCCATCCCTGGATGTGTTCATCAAGGAGATACAGGAATGTATTCTTGCGTTTTGCCAAACCGCCAGCATACACCACTTGCCAGTCTTCACCTTCATTCTTCACCGGAGTCTTGCCTGGAGTAGGGGCTAGATAGTCGAAGATGCCGAGGGTGACTATTGGCTTGGTGAATCCATGCTCCTCGACAAACTTCTGCATGGCTTCGTTGTGAACTATCAGTACATCGGTGTGCATGAGTCTTGTGTTCTCCTGTTCTACGGTAAGTTTCTTTCTGCGGAAACTGCCGAGGTCGTGAATGAGTGTGATGACCTTGCCACCCTTCATGTGAGTGAGATTACACACCAGTTCGTAGTATTTCTTGAAGGGATATTGTACAAGCAGCACATCCCCCTTCTTTACTCTTGCAAGAAGAAGGAGAACGCTGACGAGTTTGCTGATGAAACGAGCAATGGCATTGTGTGACGATATACTCCACGCCACATTCTTGAAGCCTTCACGCTCCATTATTATGTCAATATCTTCCTTGGCTTTGTTGCCAGAAGGAATCTGTAGATACAGCTTGCCCATTGTTGTGCTTCAGATTAAATGTTCTTTGTAACTATGTTCTGTGTCAAAATGCATATGTCCATGAACGGAATCCTCGTGTATAGGTGTCATGTAGTTATCGCCAAACTGCAGACGAAGAATGTCGTGCGGACACTGAGGAATAGGCATCTTGATATGCTCGAACTCCACCCATTGAGGTTCGCCGTAGAGACGCTTGCTGAGGATAGGGTAGTTGTGCTGGAAACTTATCTCACACACATTGCCGTTCTCTCCGTTTTTCACGCTTCTCAGCACATTCTCGTATGCTTCGTATCTGCACTTGTCGCTGAGAACTTTTGTCTTATTGCGCAATGTCTGATACAAGCCTTCTGGCAGGGCATTTGTGAACTTTGACACAAGTCTGAACTTCTGCCTTGTCAGTCCCTCTTTCTTGTAATAGCGTGAAAATGCCCTTGGGTTCATTGGCATATTGTCGGATGGGAAAATGTCAATGAAGATGCCCTGATTGAACTGCTTCACACAACCTTTCTCCTTCCATGACCAGCATGCTGTTTCGCTGTTTCTCAGCTGTGCATGTCGGTGTGAATAATGAGGGTCGGTATATACATTCTGCAAGAAATAAGGGTGTGAGAACTCATCACCCAACTCCATGAGTTTGTCATAGTCCTCGCGCATCATGGTGAGGTCTATGTCATCATCCCAAGGTATGTATCCCTTGTGGCGAATAGCACCGAGAAGAGTACCGCCTTCTGCATAAATGCGAAGTCCGTGTTTGTTGCACACATCAAATAACACTTGCAGCAAGTCGAGTTGTACAGCCCACACCTTTTTCATTTCGGTGCTAATGGTGTAGTCATTTCTCGTTTCTTCTAATAAAAAAGAATCAGGAACATTGTATATCAAGTTCATTAGTCTTTTCTGTTTTTATTATTATTCTGCTACAAAGTTACTCAAACTTGGCAAAAGGAGAAAGAAAATACTTACTTAATTGTTTGGATTCAACTATTTTGTACTCAAAGCATTGTTTTATCAATTATCTTAGATTATTATTGAAATAAAAATAGTAAGTTTGCATGAATTTAATAAAAATGAAAGAGCGTAATCAGACATTTGATTTCTTATGCGGCATTTGTATTATTCGTATGATATTGCTGCATACAATTACCTTCTGTGGCCACAAGGGAGACGAGTGGTGGACAGAGATCATGTCTTGGTCATTCTTTTTCATGTGCTTTTTCTTTTTCAAGGCAGGATATTTCAATAAGACAGTTAGCGGTGATACGAAAGCTTATATAAAAGATAAAGCTAAGAGATTACTCATTCCTTATGTGACATGGGGGCTTATCGGCTTTCTTATCTATGCTTTTTATATTCCATTTGAAATAAAGAGATATGGCCATCCTATAGAAGAGATGGAGTGGAGCCATTTGTGGAAAACAAGTAGCTTCTGGGGAAATGAGCCTGTATGGTTTTTGTTCTCTTTTTTCTTTGCTTATGTGCTTGTCCATTTCATCAAGAAGATTCACATTATCAAGCCAATAAGCGTTTTCCAGACGGTGGTAGTATTAGCGTGCCCATTCGTTAGTTATTGGCTATACACGCTTGATAATCCTCTTCCTTTATCGTTGAGCAACATCTTTATGGGTGTGTTTTTCTTTCATTTGGGTCGTACATGGCGTTGGATTATTGAAAGGATGGGGCGTCGCAATACTTTGATAATTTGCAGTGTTCTGATCGTTGTATTTGTTGTGCTCAATATAGTTTGGCATGGAGAATACATTATGAGTACGAATAGATTCACAGATAATCCTTGGGCCGCATTCTTCAACACGATGATAATCCTCATTGGCCTTTCGGGGTTGCTCATCAAGTTGCCTTTGGGACGAGTGCCTGTTGTAAGTTACATCGGACAGCACTCTATGGTTTACTTTGTTGCTCATTACCCAATTCTGCAGTTTTATCGCTTCACTCATATAGTTTTCGGACACAGCATTTATGGACATTATGATGATTTTATTGTATTGCCAGTGTTCGTATTTTGTATTTGTACATGGCTCGTGCCTTATGTAGAAGGAGTGCCATTTTTAAGTGGAAGATTTAAGAAATGAACATAGCTTATCTAATATCTGCTCATACTGATGCACCTCAGCTGCGTAGGCTTGTTGAGGCTTTGCATCCAGAAGCTCATTTTTTCATTCATATTGATAAGAAATCAGACATCCAGCCTTTTGTCTCACTTTTAAAGGGTGAAAACATTCACTTTCTTGACAATCGTCTTGATGTTCGTTGGGGTACAATTATTGAGGTACAGTACCAGATGGCACTTATAAAAGCTGCTATTGATTACCCTATACGATTTGACAGAATATTCTTCCTCTCAGGCATGGATTATCCTCTATGGAGTAACGAACGGATCTCTGCATGGCTTGAATCCATAGGGGATAGAGAAGTGTTGAGTGGCATTGATATGAGTACAGAGCATGTCAGTAAGCAGCAGAGGGATTTATATTCTACAGCTCGTCCCTTTTTTGCGGTTGATTCCTTTAGCAACAAAACTAATCAGCGTCTTAGCATTGCTTGCCGCAAGATTAAGAAATTCTTTGGTTGCCGTAAGTCGTTAGTTCTTCCTAATGGATGGCATCTGTACAAAGGCTCTGCTTGGTGGTGCATAAGTGAGGATTTGGCTCGGCACATACATGAAGTGTACAGCACAGATACTCGTCTTGTACAATATTTCATTGACTCTTTTGGACAAGCGGAAACTCTCATACAAACTATTGCTTTCAATAGTCCAGAGTGGGCGCCAAAGTGTGAACTTCACACAGGCGCTTATCCAGGACTTGCGGCTCTTACTCCATTGCATTTTATTATTTATGAGCCGGTGATCAAGATTATGGATGAATCTGATTACGACACATTGATGCAGAGTGGCCGAATGTTTACACGAAAGCTGCTAAGTGGAAAAAGTGACAAGCTTGTGGAGATGCTTCATGGGAGAAAGTGATTTTCTTTTTTCAACTTATTGTTTATCTGCTTCTCGCATAAAAAACAAGTAAATGACAGAAATCAAAACAAATAGAATGGAATGGCTTGATGCCATGCGTGGTTTCACAATGATACTCGTTGTTGCGTACCATGTGGCACAGATGAGCTTTGGCGAATCAGAGAAAACATCAGCTTCATTGCCATTTCTTGTGTTGTTTCGTATGCCGCTGTTCTTCTTTGTCAGTGGCTTTTTAGCATATAGGGTAAAGTTCTTGTGGACAGCTTCAAGCTTCGGTTCCTTGTGCCTGAAGAAACTCAAAGTGCAAGTTATTCCTGCTTTAGTGTTCTTGTGTGTCTATATAGTTCTTCGTACCCAAACTCCGTTTTGGGATGGTTTTGTTGCAGCAATGAAAAGCCCTACTAAAGACGGATATTGGTTCACTTGGGTACTTCTGCAAATGTTTATCATCTACTATGTGTTTGCGGCAATGTCACAGCGTTGGATGCGCAACTCTCACATTCCTATAGTGTTGTTGTGGGCAGCGGCAGTGTTTGGATATCTCTCTTTATACATGCCTAACACTTTTGGGAAGTGGTACAAGACCGACTTCATGATGCAGAGCTCGTTTTACGAAACGCTTAAGTTCTTCCATTTCTTTTTGATAGGAAATATAGCCCATCGATATTGGCATCAATCACAGAAATTGTTTGACACAAAGTGGTTCTTCCCTGTGGTAGTGCTTTTGGCTTTTTTGTCATGCGCCGATATCTTCCAGTGGCATTACCTCAAGTTTCAGTGGACAAATTTGCCAAAGACGATGGCAATGTATTTGCTTATGATTACTGCGCTCATGTTCTTCCGCCATTATCAGCAGGCATTCACACAAGATCGTCCTTTTGGCAAAGCGTTGCAGTTTATAGGCACACGCACATTAGATGTTTATTTGCTTCATTTCATACTTTTGCCTAAGCTCCCGCAAGTAGGAGAATGGCTGAATGCCAATCGTCCGAATTTTGTGGTGGATATAGTTTTGGCATCATCAGTGGCATTAGTGGTAATTGCTTTCTGTCTGCTCATAAGCAGCATTTTACGCATGAGTCCACTGCTCAAAGAATACCTTTTTGGCCGCAAATAGGTCAAATATGAATTAAAAATCATATCTTTGCATTATTAAGATAATTTTGTTTACTTACATAATCATTGATAACAAAACATACATAATACTCAATGCAAGCAATCATTCTTGCTGCAGGCATGGGAAAGCGCCTGGGCGAATATACAAAGAATAACACAAAATGCATGGTGCCAGTCAATGGTACAAAGCTCATCGACCGCATGTTGGGGCAGTTGTCAGGCCTTGGTCTCAAGCGTGTTGTCATTGTGGTTGGCTATGAAGGAGAGAGGCTCATCGACTACCTTGGCTCTGAGTTCAACGGTTTGAAGATAGAGTATGTTGTCAATCCTATTTATGACAAGACCAACAACATCTATTCTCTAGCTTTAGCCAAGGAACAAATGCAGGAAGATGATACCATTTTGCTAGAGAGCGACCTTATCTTTGAAGATGGCATGCTTGATTTGCTGGTTGAGAATGATGCGCCAAACATTGCCCTTGTTGCAAAGTATGAGACTTGGATGGATGGTACGATGGTGAGAATAGATGAGGAGAACAACATCGTAAACTTCGTGCCGAAAGCCGCTTTTAAGTATGACGAGACTGACCAGTACTTCAAGACAGTGAATGTGTATAAGTTCTCTCGTGAGTTTGCTAAGAGTAAGTACATCCCGTTCCTTGAAGCTTACACAAAAGCCGTGGGCAATAATGAGTATTATGAAAATGTTCTTCGCATACTGTCTTTCCTCAATAGTCATGACCTCAAGGCATTGCCAGTAGGAAATGTGAAGTGGTATGAGATAGACGATAAGCAGGATTTGGACATTGCTGAAGCTTTATTTGCAGAAGAGAAAGATATTCTTCGCAAATACTATGGGCGCTATGGTGGTTTTTGGCGATTCCCAAAGATGCTTGACTATTGCTACCTCGTCAACCCGTATTTCTGCCGCACAAGAATAATTGATGAAATAGAGGCAAATTTCCGCACTCTCATCTCAGAATATCCTTCAGGATTGAAAGTCAACACTCTCATTGCCAGCAAGTGCTGGGGCGTGAAAGAGGAATACATCATTCCTGGCAATGGAGCCGCTGAACTTATCAAGGCGCTCATGGAACTCCTGCCTGGCACTTTGGGCATTGTGCGTCCTACATTTGAGGAATATCCAAATCGTCGTGACAAAGATAGTCTTGTAACATTCGTTCCTCAGAATGATGAGTATCGCTATACGGCTGCCGATCTCATGGCGTATTTCGGTGAGCATCGTGCAGACAATATTCTTCTTATCAATCCAGACAATCCTACAGGCAATTTCATCCCAATTAATGATGTTCTTGCTTTGGCTGAATGGTGTGAGGAACAGGGAATCCGTCTCATCGTGGATGAAAGCTTTGTTGATTTCAGCGAAGGATGGCAATTCAATACCCTGCTTCATGACAGCACGCTTGAAGCACATCCGCATCTTGTGGTGATGAAGTCCATCTCTAAGAGCTACGGAGTGCCAGGTATTCGTCTCGGCATACTTTGTTCTGCCGACACAGCTATCATATCAAAGATGAAATCTATGGTCAGCATTTGGAATATTAATTCCTTTGCAGAGTTCTTCATGCAGATATTCACCAAGTACGAGAAAGATTATCAGCGAGCATGCGACAAGTTCATTGAGGAACGCAATGATTTTGAGCGTAATCTTCGTCAAATCTCTTTCTTGCGTGTCATGCCAAGTCAGGCAAACTACTTCTTTGTTGAGGTGCTGCCTCCATATACAGCAACCGAACTGGTGCTCGTTATGCTCAAGCAGCACAACATACTCACTCGCGACTGCTCAAACAAAGTCGGCCTCGATGGCAGGCAGTACATGCGCATTGCAGTTCGTAGCCACGAAGACAATGAGAAACTGATAAGCGCATTTCGTCAACTTGACAAAAACATAAAATCATGACAATAGCAATTTGTGGCGGCGGTTCTTTGGGCCATGTGTGCATAGGCGTGCTATCCTCTCATGAGGATGTAACTGTGCATTTGCTTACTAATCGTCCACAGCTCTGGAATGACAGCATCACAGTCACCGACATTGATGGCAAAATCTTCAATGGCAAAATCGCAAAGCTTAGCAGTCGCCCCGAAGATGTAATACCCGAAGCAGACATTGTTTTTCTATGCTTGCCAGGTTTCTTGATCGAACAAACTCTGCGACAGATAAAGCCACACTTGAAATCTGGTGCAGCTGTGGGCAGTATAGTCAGCAGCACAGGATTTTTCTTTTTTGCTCATTCTGTGCTTGGCGCAGATGTCTCTTTCTTTGGTTTCCAGCGTGTTCCGTTCATTTGCAGAGTAAAGGAATATGGCCAGAGCGCTAATCTCTTAGGCTACAAGAGCAGTTTGGCTTTAGCTGCAGAGAATATGGAGAATGTTGAAGCCTTTCGTATGCAAATAGAGCGCCTATTCTCAACTCCGACAACGCTGTTGGGTAGTTTCTATGAGGCAGCTCTTACCAATAGCAACCCAATTCTCCACACAGCTCGTCTCTACTCTATGTGGCATGAGTGGGATGGAACTCCTTTTGATCATTGCACGCTTTTCTATCGCGAATGGACAGTTGATGCTGCTCAAATGCTTATCGACATGGATAGTGAATTCATGAGGTTGCTCGATGTGCTTCCAATGAACAAAGCAGCCATACCAACACTGCTTGACTACTACGAAAGCACCGATGCACAAAGCCTGTCCAGCAAACTCAGCTGCATCCCTGCATTCATGTCCATCCTTGCACCAATGACTGAAACCCCATCAGGGTGGGTGCCTGATTTCCAAAGCCGTTACTTTACTGAAGATTTTCCATACGGCCTCAAGTTTATTATTAGCCTTGCCCGTGAGCATGGCGTAAGCACACCTGTTTTAGATAAAGTGTACGAATGGGGAACGAAAGTTCTTGAACATGAGAATTAAGAATTAAAAATGAAAACAGAAGAATGCAAGATGAAGTTGTCGCTAAGTGAAGAAAGCGTATGCGGAAAGAATGAAGTTATTGCGGAGAGCTTGGAGCAAATGCAAGAAGATTTACGAAAGCGATTCAATCCTGATGGCTCACAATTGCGCAATCAGCAGCTGCTCATGCTCGACATGCTCATCTGGTTTGACAAGTTGTGTCGTGAGCATGACATTCGCTACTGGCTCAGTAGCGGCACTCTTCTTGGCGCGGTGAGACATGGAGGATACATTCCTTGGGATGATGATGTTGACATTGACATGATGCGTGAAGACTACGACAAGTTACTTGCAGTCATGCGCACTCTCAATGACGACACCTATGAGCTGCAAGATGCAGAAACCGATTCTGGCTATTTCTTCAGCTATGGAAAGTTGCGTCACAAGCACAGCTATTTGGAGGAAACCAATCGCTATGACCGTATCTTCGACATGCGAGGCATATATATAGATCTGCTCACCTTTGAGCGCATGCCACGCTGTTTCAATCGCATTGCTTGCATGAGTGTTGGACATTCATACAAGATACTCAACACTCCGGGCATTGCAGACGCAGATGCAGCCAAGCGAGTGCACCGTATTCGCACCTTCAATCGCACCTTCCTCTTTCCTGTACTTCGTTTCTTTGCTCGCTTAGTGCCATCAAAGTGGGTGCATCGCTCACCTGGAATTCCATATAAATCTCGTACTACATACGATGAGATTTTCCCTGTAAGCACGGTGCTTTTCGAAGGACATCCATTTCCTGCTCCTCGCGACACTCACTCATATCTCACTCGCATGTTTGGCGACTACATGAAGTTGCCTGACCTTGATAATATTCATTTGCATACTTTGAAGATAACAATGACAGATAACAATGACAGATAACGATGACATTAAACAGGCTTCTTCTGCCCCCGTTGCCATGTTTGTTTACAATCGGGCGGACAATACCCAGCAGATTATAGAGCATTTGATTGCTAATACCTTAGCTTCGCAGACAAACCTTTATGTGTTTTCCGATGGTGGCAAAGATGAGGCATCGTGGGCAGCTGTCAATGAAGTGCGTCAGTATCTGCATAAGGTAAAGGAAGAAGTAGAGCAGACGCATGCTCTTCGCAGTATGACCATTGTCGAGCGTAAGGAAAATATCTATCTTGAGAAAAACATAACCTCGGGCATCATGGAAGTTTTTGCCCATCACGATCGCATCATCGTGCTTGAAGATGACATTGTCACTTCGCCATACTTTCTTCAGTATATGAACGATGCTTTCAATCTCTATCGTGATGAGCCGCGAGTGATGCATGTGGCAGGATTCACCAATCTCTGTATCGACGACATTCCTTTCTATTTCACTCCTCACATGTCAGGATGGGGATGGGGAACTTGGCGTGACCGTTGGCTCGGTCATTTTCGCCATTACAAGACTCGTCAGCAAGCGCTGGAGGGCATGACTCAATCTGATTGCGACGCTATGCAGTATGGGGGAGTGTTCCCATGCCTTCGCAGTCTTGACAAAGACCCTATTCCATGGGATATCTGTTGGGAAATAGCCATATACAAGGCGCAAGGTCTCTGTCTCACCCCAGGTCGTACCCTCGTGCGCAACATAGGTCTCAAGCGAGGCACTCATTTCCGTTCTTTCGACATTCTTCAGAGTTATGAATTCGACCGCCCTCCAATGCAGTCGCCTCTCCCTCTCACGAAAATCACTTCACCCCAGCCATCGCCTCGCACCGAATCCCTCTTTGCCGAAGCCATCCGCGATTGGGGCATTCGCTACACCCCTCTCGGCAAGGTTGTACGCTTTGTCTATAAGAAACTTCGTTTTTCATAGCTTGAAAAACTATCTCGTCTCTTATCGGTTTGAAAGTTCTGAAAAGAAATTAATCACATGCCCCCAATCTTTGTAGGGTGCTGTGCCGAATTGTATATGATGTTCTCCAAAATCACTGGCACCATGCCCAGTGCGGTCATCAATAAGATAAGCATCTTCTTGTGCGGCAAGCAGCCCCTTGCAGTGGGTGATAATCATCTTCTTGTGGAATACATCATCAAGGTGCTTGGCCACCCATGCAACCTTGTCTGACCATGCAGAAGGATTTCCCCATGGAGCAGTGGAAAGGATGTAGAGATCGTATCCCAATTCCTTCAACGCACGCACACCCTCTATCGCTCCAGGCATGGGCTCCATCAGCGAGAAAATGCCAGGCACATCATCGAAGTGGGATTTCCCTGTGCCATCGTCGGCGTACTCGCGCTTTGTCTCTGCGTCAAGTTTGTCAATACCACTCTGGAAGTTAACAAGCACTCCGTCCATGTCAACGAAAATTTTCTTTGTTTTCATCATAAGTTCATTTTTATGCATTATTATATTAGCTTTGTTCGCCTAATGTAGTGTAACTCACACCGCTTTTGAGATGCTAGGCAAAAGGTGAAAAGTCTGCGCCCGTCACGCCTTATCGCTTATCGGGCAGA
>JAGHVC010000186.1 GCA_018064505.1 Candidatus Minthosoma caballi
GTGTATATGTTTGGCATTGCAAGAAAATAATGTACCTTTGCATCGTCAAAACAGTTTACTAATCATTGTACAGTGAATTTTACTTTCAAACAACTACAAATAGAAAGTCAATCTACTCTTATGAACAAAGTGAGAATGTATGGAATGGCGGTGGCTCTGTTGTCACTTTTACCAACTTTTTCTGCAGCCCAGTCGCAGCGCTCGGCTACAGTCCGTGTCAACATTAAAACCCGCTACCAGCATATTGATGGATTTGGAGGTACAGGCATGAACGGCCAGTGGTCGGACAACTACACCGAGGCAAAGGTGCGTGCTCTGTGGGGGACTGGTGAGGAGAGCATCGGTCTCAACATTATGCGTATCCGCATCAACCCTAACGAAGGCAACTGGGGTGAATACGGCAATGCCATCAAATGGGCACGCAAGTGCAACCCTGATGTCACCGTGTTTGCCACACCTTGGACTCCGCCAAAGAAGTGGAAGACCAGCAAGAGTACGAAATACCAGAACGAGTTTGGCACATGGGTGTGGCCGCTGGTTGAGCACTCATGGGGTGGTGAAGGCAGCAACGGTGGTACATTCAACGATGAATACACCGAGGAGTATGCCGACTTCTTCGAGCGCTACCGTCAGACGATGGAAGCAAAGGGATGCCCGATTGACATGATTTCGATTCAGAACGAAAGCGACTATACACCAACTGCCACCGACAATGGTGTGGAGCATGCCAGCTATGAGAGCTGCATCTTCTCGCCAAAGCAGATGGCAAAGATTCTCAAGGCAACCCGCCAGCATGTCGATCCAAAGTGCAAAATCATGGGACCTGAATGCTTCGGATGGGGACAGCACACCTACAACAACACACTCGCCTCAATGCCCGATGCCACCAACAGCATCGATGTGTGGGGCAACCACATGTACGGACTTCAGGACTACTCGCATGTCAATGTCATCACTAAGAAAACAGGCAAACACATGTGGATGACTGAATTCCTGATGGACAACAAGACAAGCATCCAGGGCAGCAATGCCGGCACATGGGTAAACGAGTTTGGCACCATCGACAACATCGAACTGGTGATGAACAACGGATTCTCGGCCTATGTCTATTACAACATGCTTGCTGACTTCTTCGGCACCGGACTCAGCGACGGTGGCGAAAACTCGACAACACTGTTCAAGCGTGCCTATGTCTTCGGCCACTATGCACGCTATGCCACTGGCAAGGACCGTGTGTCGATGACTATTACTGACAGCAATTCACAGAACCGTCTGTCGGGCTCTGCCTATGCTTCTGCCGATGGCGACACCATCACAGTATTCATGCTCAACAGGTCAACGAGCAAGTATGTTGCCATCCTGAGTCTCCCAGAGGAAATGGGTTGTGTGCGCCAGATTGTGACAAACGCATCTGTCAACCGCAAGGTCATCGACAAGACTGCTGAATACGGCGGCTCTTCACGACTGCGCATCAATCTCCTTCCACAGTCATTCTACACATTTGAGTTCATCAAGAACCCTGACACTGCTCCTGCTGAATTCAAGTCGATGAAGGACGCAAAGGCATCCAACCCAATCAACACACTGAACTTCTGTGGCGAACCGACTGCACTCGACTACAATGGTCGCATGTATGTCTATGCCACCAACGACCAGCAGCAGTTCGACCTCAACGACGGACTGGTCATGAACGACAAGGACAAAATCACACAACTCCGTGTGATGTCAACCACCGACCTTGTCAACTGGACTCACCATGCAGTCATCGATGTGAAGTCGGTGGCTCCTTGGATTACTTCATCGACAACCCCTTCTGTGGTCTGGCGTCATAATGACACAACAGGCAAGGACGAATTCTTCCTTTACTTCACCAATGCCAACGGCGGCATCGGTGTGCTCACTGCTGATTCACCAACCGGACCTTGGACCGACCCTCTGGGCAAGGCGCTCATAGACAGTTCCACACCGGGAGTCGGCACCATCAGCCGAGTCATCGACCCAGGTGTTACGATTGATGCCGACGGCAATGGCTGGATGGCATTTGGCGGTGGCAGCCCTGTTGCCGGTGGAACAAATGCACAGCCTGGCAATGCACGCCTCGTCCGCCTTGGAGCAGACATGCTGAGCCTGTCGGGCGACATCATCAGCATTGCAGCACCATATCATCAGGATGCTAATAAACTCAATGTGATTGGCAGCAAACTGGTATTCAGCTATTGCCAGAACAACTTTGCTTCCGAAGCAGGTTCGATGCACTACCTTGCCATCAACATCGCCGATGCCCTCACTGGCAAATGGAGCGACAAGGGCATGTTCTTCAAGAATCCAGGCAAGTCGGGCTACCCAACAGGCAGCAACCACACACACATCCAGAAATTAGGCCGCTACTGGTATCTGCTCTATCACACACAGTCGCTTGAACGCACAATGGGTTACAGTGGTGGGTATCACAACCTTGCCATCAACCGTGTGACGGTGGTCGAGCAAAGTGCAAAGATGTCAGTTGTCACACCTAACAATGACGGTGTATCTCAGTTGACAAGCGAACGCCCTGATGTCACACGCCTCAATCCTGCCAATACCTTTGCCAATGCCGCAGGTATAGTCATTGAACCAGTTACCGACGAATCAGCCGTCGCCGACACCATCCAGACAGTTGTAGCACCATTGGCTGGAGGCTGGATGATGGTACGCTCTGCTTCATTCGACACAATGGCCTCCTCAGTCCTTAACCTCAATTGCGAGGGAGAAGGCGAGGTGAATGTCTATCTCGACGACATCGGCGATGACCACCTCCTCGGTACAGCCACTGTTAACGGTGCAGGATGCTATACCCTGGAAATGAACAGCAGCATCACAAGTGCTCACAACCTTTACTTCACATTCCCACAGGCAAAAGGACTCAAATTCCGCTCATGGCAGTTTGTCGATCCGACTGGAATCGCAGAACTGACAAACGACTCGTTGCTCGGACACGGAAAGCGCATATACAATCTCAACGGGCAGTTGTTGCGTGCTCCACAAAGAGGCATCAACATCATTGACGGAAAGAAAGTGCTAATAAAATAATAAGGAAATGTGGGTAGGGGCGACCTGCCCACATATACTGGCAATTTAATGCCTGTCGAAACATCTGACTAAATGACCAAAACAGGTCAACTAAATAATCAACATTAGTAATCAAACAAATAAGTAATCAAACAAATCAACAACATTAAACTACAATAATAATAATCAAACAATCAATCAATAATCAAAATGTTTTAACTTATGAAGAAAAACTCAAGATTTCTGAAAGAACTGAGAAAGCATGTGCTTTATGCCCTTGCCCTTGCTCTTCCACTTGGAGGTGCCGGAGGTTCGCTGCTTTACTCTTGTTCGCCAGACTACGACCTCGGAATCAATGATCCCGACTGGCTCAGTAGCAGTATCTATGACTTCCTGACAGAGGATGGGAACTTCACCAACACTGTCAGACTCATAGACGACCTCAACTATGCTGATGTGCTCAACACCACAGGTAGTAAGACACTCTTCGTTGCCGATGATGCTGCGTTCGAACGCTTCTACAAGCACAACGACTGGGGAGTTTCGTGCTACGAAGACCTGACCAATGCACAAAAGAAAATGTTGCTCTTCGGCACAATGATCAACAATTCCTGCCAGGTGGCTTACCTTTCAAGCAGTGAAGGTACTGACCGCCCAATCGAAGGCAACTGTATGCGCCGACTCACTTCGGCTTCAATCTACGACTCAGTGCCTCTGATTGCTCCTGCACAGATGCCTGACGGACCTTACTGGCAGTATTATAAGGAAAACAACAAGACCATTCCGCTCTTGATGGATAATACCACCACACCAATGATTCACTTCATTGAGGACTTCCTCAAGAACCACGAAATCACCAACGAAGACTGCGACTTCCTGTTCAATGTCAAGCAGACTGGTGCTGCTCCGCGTGTGGATGGCGATGCCAATGTCAATGGCATTAAGATGATTAAGCAGAACATCAAGTGCTCAAACGGTTTCGTACACCAGATGGCAGAAGTCATCACTCCGCTGCCTAACATGGCACAGCTCATCAGCCAGCGTGAAGAGACATCGCAGTATGCAAAGTTGCTCAACCGCTTCTGCGCACCTTACTACGATGAAGAAGCCACTCACGAATACAACCGTCTTTACAACACAAACTACGACTCTGTGTTCCAGAAGCGATTCTTCTCTCTGCGCAGCCATGGTGAAGCTGCCCTCGAACTCACTCCTTCTGCGGGACCAGTCAACGGCCTCTTGAAGTTCGACCCAGGATGGAACGAATTCTACTCAGAGACCAGCGCAGGCATCGATGTCAATGTTGCACTCAAACAGAATATGGGTGTGATGCTCGTACCAAGCAACGCAGCACTCGAGCGTTACTGGAACGAAGGGGCAGGTAAGGCTCTCAAAGACCGTTACGGTTCATGGGACAATGTTCCTGACAAGGTTGTTTCCAAGATGATCAATGTGAACATGCTCAACTCGTTTGTCAATTCAGTTCCAAGCAAGTTCACTACTGTGCTCAATGATGCAAACGACGACATGAAGGTCCGTACCGACAGTATTGACGAAGTGTGGATGGCATGCAACGGTGCCGTTTATCTCACCAACTGCGTGTTCAATCCAGTGGCTTACATCTCAGTCAGCTTCCCAGCACTCGTCAACGAGTCAATGAGCATCCTTTACTGGGCAATCGAACAGTGCGGCTACGATGTATATCTCAATTCACAGAACTCATACTACAGTCTGTTCGTTCCAACAAACGACGCATGTCTTGAATACATCGACCCATGTTCTTACGGTAAGCGCGATTCAACTCTCACACAGTTGTTCCGCTTCCACTACAAGCCAGATGCCCTCACTGAGGAAGAACGCGTATGGGCAAGCATCTGGTCATACAACATGGCAGACCAGACAGTGGGCGACTCCATCGGCGAGGCTTCACTCGGCCAGATTAAGAACCGCCTCGAGGACATCCTCAACACTCACATCGTCATCGGTAATGTAGAGGATGGCAACGAATACTACAAGACAAAGGGTGGTACTTACATCCGTGTGAAGAATGCCTCGGCTGGTGCCAATGGCATGACTGTACAGGGTTCAAAGCAGATTGATGATGAAAAGGAACTTGCCGTCACTCGTGTTTACGACCAGAGTTATGAGGGTAACGGAAAGACCTACATCATCGAGTCAGAGCCAATCCAGACCACCAGCAAGACTGTCAGCCAGATTCTCTCAGAACACGAAGAGTTCAGTTTGTTCTACGACTACCTCTCAAAGAGTGAGTTCCTGGAGACCAAGCATGTCATCGGTACAGATGAACATGGATGTGCCGGCAACAACATCAATGTGTTCAACACATTCCAGTACACAGTCTATGTTCCAACCAATGCAGCCATCTCGCACCTCATCAACGAGAAGAAACTCCCTACATGGGACGATGTTGCAGAAGCCAATGCTGAAGGTGACGAAGAACTCGCCGACAGTTTGACTCATGAAATCAACCAGTTCCTGAAGTATCACATTCAGGACAATGCAATGTTTATCGGTCAGGGCAATGTCACAAGCGAATTTGAGACTTCTGCTTATAAGATTGAAGACGACAACCTGATGTATTACCGAGTTAAGACGAATGTCACTGACAGCGGCATCTCAATCACTGACGAAAGTGGCAAGACTTGCAAGGTGACAAAGAAACCGGGACTCTACAATCTCATGGCACGCGAGTATCAGTTTGATACAGCCGATGCAGCACGCGCCACAAATATCTACACAACTTCTTGCGCAGTTGTCCACCAGATTGATGATGTCCTTAATTATAAGAAAGGAGGTACTAAATGAAACTCACAAGAATAATGAATCATAATTTGGGCATCCAGCACAGTGGCTCAATGCAGTTCACTCGTCGTTCAGCACTGTTCACCTGCCTCTTTTCACTGTTCACCTGTGGCGCTTTCGCACAGAAGGCAGGCGACATGATCAGCGGTAATGTCAGCGACGACATCGAAGGACTGATGATGGTGAATGTGGTGGAAATCGATGCAAACAACCGTGTCGTTGCCCATGGCGTTACTGATGTCAACGGTAACTTCTCGTTCCGCATCAACAATCCGAAGGACAAACTCCGCATCTCATACATCGGTTATGAGACTCAGGTCATTCCAATCAAGGGCTTGCGCTACAAGATTCTGATGAAGACCAACAACCAAATTAAGGAGGTTGTCATCAAAGGTAAGAAAATCACTCCTGCTGCCGGCGGACTCCCAATCCCTGAACGCGAACTTTCAATGGCAAGCCAGACCATCGACATGAAGGAATTCGAAGGTATGCCACTCACCAGTGTTGAAGAAGCACTGCAGGGCCGTATCTCTGGTCTCGACATCATTGCCAATTCAGGTGACCTTGGTGCCGGCATGACAATGCGTCTGCGTGGTGTCAGCAGTATCACTGGTAACAGCGAACCACTGATTGTTGTCAACGGCAACATCTTCGAGTCAAATTACCAGGATGGTTTCGACTATTACAACGCAACCAACGACCAGTTTGCCGAACTTCTCAATGTCAACCCTAACGACATCGAGAGCATCACTGTCCTGAAGGATGCTGCCGGTACTGCACTCTGGGGTTCACGAGGCGGTAACGGTGTTATCGAAATCAAGACCAAGCGTGGTGTCAAGGGCAAGACTCAGGTCCAGTACTCTTACTTCGCTACACTCACACATCAGCCTGAAGGTATGCGTATGCTCAATGGTGACCAATATACCATGCTGATGAAGGAAGCCTACTACAACCCACTGCTCAGTGACGCTGCTTCCAACATCCGTGAGTTCAACTACGACCCTTCATTCTCAGAATATGAGCAGTACAACAACAACACCGACTGGGTTGAAGCTGTAAAGAAGAACGGTCTGTTGCAGCAGCACAGCATTTCCCTCACTGGTGGTGGTGACAAGGCACGCTTCCGCATCAGTGCAGGCTATGACAACCAGACAGGTACAGTGCTTGCGCAGAAACTTCAGCGCTTCACCACTCGCGTGGCATTCGACTACTTCATCAGTGACCGTATCACTGTATTGACCAACTTCGACCTCGTATATTCAGAGAACCACCGTAATGCCGGCGACCTCCTTGGTACCGCATATCAGAAGATGCCAAACCTCGCCATCTACGAGCAGGATGCCAATGGCAACGACACTCCTTATTATTATCATATGTTGCAGTCTGCCAATTCTGCATTCGACCGCAACCAGAAGGAACTCGTCAATCCAGTGGCACTCGCATACGAAGCATCAAACGACCAGTCGGTCTATCGTATCCAGCCTGAATTCATCCTCCGCTACAAACTCCTCGGTACTCATGAGGACCAGTCGGCACTCGACTACGAAGGACGAATCCGCTTTGACATCGAAAATGTGTATGACGACAGTTTCAATCCTTCAAGTCTTGTGACTGACGGATGGAAATCGAAGAGTGCCAACAAGACTACTTCCAACTCAAGCAAGTCGCGCAACCTCTCTACAACTCACCGTCTCACATTCACACCTCACTTCAACAATGAGAACCACTCCCTGATGGCAATGGCACAGTTCCAGCTCAACAGCCAGACCAGCAAGTCGCAGAACAACTCATCTTATGGTCTGCCTTACGGAACCATCACCAGCACCATTGCAGGTGGACTCATCGACGGCATGAGCACAGGTACAGGCATCGGACGCAGCATCCGTATGCTCTTCTCTGCTCACTATGCTTACAAGGGCAAGTACATTGCCGACTTCACACTCAGCCGTGACGGTAACACACTCTTCGGCGACGACCGCCGCTGGGGTAACTTCCCTGCAGTCAGTCTTCGTTGGAATGTTACCGATGAACCATGGATGGAAAAGGTGAAGTGGTTGTCAATGCTCTCCATCCGTCCATCTTGGGGTTATTCAGGTAACCCACCTGGAGGCAGTTTCCTCTATCTTTCAAAGTATGCAAGCGGTGACTCTTACAACGGACAGGGCAGTATCTATCCAAGCAACATCCGCCTCAACAACCTCCAGTGGGAGAACAAGGAGCAGTGGAACCTCGGATTCGACTTCGGACTCTTCGACGGAGCCATCACCGGTGATGTCAACCTCTATCTGGCAAACATCACAAAGATGAACATGCCAAACCGTGCCATCTCTACAAGTACAGGTTTCTCAAGTTTCGCTATCCAGAACCTCGGTGAGATGCGCAACAGTGGTTGGGACTTCCGCATCGATGCACGCGACTTCATCAAGATTGGCAAGAAGTTCAAGATGAGTGCCAATGTCACATTCCAGAACAACCGCAATGTCCTGACAGAGATGGACCCAACCGTTCTCGCCAACATGAACCAGGAGTTCAGTCGTAACAACGGTAGCTACCTGTCACGCGTTCAGCTTGAAAACGCTTACGGTTCAATCTACGGATTCCGCTACAAGGGCGTTTATCAGTACAGCAAGTATGCACCAGAAGAGGTGCCAGGCGTGAAGGGTCCTAACGCACCAGTGGCTCGCGATGCCGATGGCAATGTCATTGTTGACAAGTACGGCCTCACCGTTCCAATGGTATTCTGCTACAACAATCAGGACAACACATACATCTACGAATTCAAGGGTGGCGATGCCATCTATGAAGATATCAACCATGATGGTCAGATCAACGAACTCGACATCGTTTACCTCGGCAGTTCACTTCCAAAACTTACCGGTGGTTTCGGATTCAAGTTCAACTACGCACAGTGGAAGGTTAACATGCAGTTTGTCTATCGTCTCGGCAACAAGGTTATCAACTCAGCCCGTATGGAAGCTGAAAGTATGTCAAACAACAACAACCAGTGTCGTTCAGTCAACTGGCGCTGGCACAACGAGGGCGACATCACTTATCTCCCAAGAGCGGCAACAACCCGTACAGACTTCGACACATATAACTATTTAGGAAGTGACCGCTTCGTGGAAGACGCATCATTCCTCCGTCTCAACTATGTTCAGTTGTCTTACAACTTTGACAAGAACTTCGTAAAGAGCCTCGGTCTCAGCCGCCTCACTGCCAGCTTGAACATCAACAACCTGTTCAAGATTACCAGGTACTCAGGTGTTGACCCAGAAATCTCACAGGGTGGTTGGTCACCAGCACGCGACGGTGCCCGCACTCCTCGTTCAAAGTCATTCACATTTAGTTTAAATATAGGATTATAAAAACTGAAATATCTATATGAAAAGGATAAGTAAGAAAATATCTCTTGCCTCGCTGGTCACCGCACTCGGACTGGCTGTAGCAAGTTGTAGCCTTGACCTCCTTCCATTGAACGATGTTGTACTCGAAAACTTCTGGACCAACAAGCAGGATGTTCAGAGTGTAGTCAACTCGTGCTACCTCGGAATGCAGAAAGAAGGATGCGTTAAACAAATTATCTTATGGGGTGAGGGCCGTTCTGACAATATCGTAGAAGGTCAGAATGTAGGCGAAGACCTCAAGAACATGCTGCGCGGCAACCTCAAGACTACAAACACCATCTGTGACTGGAAGTCATTCTATGTAGTAATCAACCGTTGCAACATTGTTGAGCACTATGCACCAGAAGTTGCAGAGGAAGACCCTAACTACTCACCATCCGACCTCGCAGTCAACCTCGCTGAGGTGAAGACACTCCGTGCCATCTGCTACTTCGAACTGGTGAAGGCATTCGGTAAGGTTCCGTTCACTTTCAACCCTTCAATCGATGACGACCAGGACTACCTGTTGCCACAGACTCCGGGCGAACTCATCATCGACACACTCATCATGGACCTCGAGAAGTGCAAGAACCAGGCACCTCGCCGCTATGCTCACGACCCTCGCCAGAACTCTGGTAAGGTCACACGAGCTGCCGTCTATGCACTCCTCGCTGACCTCTACCTCTGGCGTGCATCTGACAACTACTCTGACGACAAGCTCTCAGTTGACCAGCAGAAGCTCTACTACCAGAAGGCAATCGAGTGCTGCGACTATGTCATGAAGCACAAGATCTCAGAATATACCCTCGATGAAGAAGGCGACATGGCAAAGAACATCGACCGTGATGTCTATGCTGAATTCCGCTTCCCTCTGCTTGCAGAAGAAAAGGAAGGCAAGAACACCAGCGGTCCACGCGCAACCAACGCAATCTTCGGTAATGGCAACTCATTCGAGAGCATCTTCGAACTCACTTACGAGGACACAGAAGACGAGGCTAAGCAGAAGAACTCTGATGTGTCAGACCTCTATGGTAGTTCAAGTGGTCAGGGCGGTCGCTCACAGCAGCTCTCTGCCAACACCACTCTCCTCATTGAGAAACTGAAGACAACCGACACTTACAGCGACCTCAACCTCTTCACTGCTCCTACCGACTACCGCTCAATCGCATCATTCAAGTACGATGAAAGCGAAATCTACAAGATTCTGAAGTATGTCGTTAAGAACAACCAGGCAGGTTCAGCAACAGCATATGGTACTGTAGTGTCACCATCATCAACTTCATGGGAAGCACCTGCACACGGCACTGACCAGGATGTCCGCACATCACGCGCAAGCACAGAAGGCTGGATCTTCTACCGCATCACTGATGTCATGCTCATGCGTGCAGAAGCAGAAGTTTGCCTCGCAGCACTTCTCAACCCTGCAACATCTGAGACAGGAACAGTTCACCTCTCAACTCTCGACCAGCTTATCGAAGCTGACGGTGTGTCAAACTGCTCATCTGACTCACTCCTCTTCCAGGATGCATTCGACCTCGTTTCAGCAGTCTATATGCGTTCAAACCCTGGAGCATGGGACAAGTCAGACTGTCGCCCACAGGCAGCTTCTTACACATCAGCTCCTGCACTGCTGAGTCTCATCGAGACAGAGCGTCAGCGTGAACTCCTCTTCGAAGGCAAGCGCTATTACGATCTCGTGCGTCATGCACGCCGTGATGGCAACACCAGCATCCTCAAGACAAAGGTGTCATCAAAGTACACCAACAAGAGTGTGCTCGTAAAGCTCAGTCGCATGGAATTCATGTATCTTCCAGTATTGAAGGATCAGATGAAGATTAATCCACTCCTTGTTCAGAATCCTTGTTACTATGATGAGGAGGAAACTGTTAAAAATTAAACAATGACAACGGATATGAAAAAGATATTTAAATATTCATTATTCATGGTGTTTGCCGTGATAATGACAGCAGGTGTTTTCAGTTGCGACGACGATCCAGGTGTTGACAACTACTACACTTCAGTCCGTCAGTATGCGTCTGACTTTTTGAAGAGCAAGCCTCAGTTCAGCGAATTCGTACAGGCTATCGAACGCTCACAGAAACTCGACCTTATTGGTACATACGGACAATACACCATCTTTGCACCAACAAACGATGCGGTTGACGAATACCTCCGTGGTAAAGGTGTAGGCTCAATTGGTGAACTTTCTCAGGAAGACTGCGACACACTCGTGCTCAACCATATCATCGAGGACATCGCTTACTTCACAAGCGATGTTGACGACGGTACCTACGAGCATGCCAACATGTGCGACCGCTTCCTCACCATCACTCACGACTCAATCATCCCAGAGGGACAGATTCTTCCTGTTTATTACATCAACAAGAAGTCTATCATCACTCACCCTGACGATTCAGTTGCAAACGGTGTAATCCACACCATCAACCGTGTCATTGACCTGCAGAACGAAATGTTGCCAGCTCTCCTCGAACTCGACTCAACAATTTCGATGTTCGCAGATGCAGTCTATCTGACAGGACTCGACCGCAAGATGCAGGACTACATCGACACTACTTATCATGTCGGTTCTGACTCAATCGACTGGACAAACGACAAACTCGTGTTCTCAACTGCAAACGACAATGAACGCGACAATGTGGCATATATGGAGAAGCGATTCTTCAAATATACAGCATTCGTTGAGACCGATGAGGTGCTCCGTGAAGCATTCAAGAATGTCACTGACGCAAGCGTTGCAATCCCTCGCTACGGACATGTTTACAATGTTGACTACTCATGGTGTCACACTGGCATGGACAGCCTCCGTGCAATGGCAGCAGCCCTCTACGACGATGTCTATCCAGAAGACTCAATCTACTTCAACGAACCTACAAACGAGAAGAACTCGCTCAACCGATTCATCTCTTACCACCTCCTCCCATTCCAGGCTACTTACTATCAGCTGACTTGTGTCGATGGTCCTGACACGAACCTTCCATACAACTTCGCACGCCGTAAGTACGACATCTGTGACTGGTATGCAACTATGGCACCTTATGCCCTCATGAAGTTCTCCTTCCCTTCAGGATCACAGGCAGGCCTCTACATCAACCGTCGTGGTGTGATGTCACGCGCCGACGAACGCGGTGTCAAGATTCCAGGCACAAAGGTGCTCTCACCAAGCGAGTCACTCAGCGGAAGCTCACAGACTGCTGTCAACGGTATCTACCATTACATCACTGACATTGTGTTCTTCGGTCGTCAGACTCAGGAAGACATCATCAAGGGCGAGCGTATGCGTTTCGATGCAACAACCCTCTCACCTGACTTCATCACCAGTGGTGCCCGTGGTCACCGTACACGCGACGGTAAACTCTACGCTCCAGGTGGCCAGCATGGTAACGCACTGACCAACCCATGTACCTGCCTCGGCTTCAAGCCAGGTTCAGCTGCTAACTTCGAATTCACTTCTGCTACACACATGCATGTCCGCAACCGCTTCATGACATTCTGGTCATATCAGGGCGACGAACTCCTCATCAAGGGACGCTACGACTTCACAATCAAGTTGCCACCACTCCCAGAAGGAACTTACGAACTCCGTCTCCAGACTTGTGTAGGATTTTCTACCCGTGGAATCCTCCAGGCTTATCTCGATGGTGACCCTTGCGGCATTCCATTCGACATGCGTCCTTCAGGCGACGATCCACGAATCGGCTGGAAGAGCGACTCTGACCTCGGTGACGAAGACGCCATTGCATCATTCGACAAGTCATTCCACAACCAAGGATGGATGAAGGGTATGGACACTTACGCTTCTGATGCATCAAACGATGGTTCAAAGAACTTCGGTACACCTCACCGTGACCAGAACAACACCATCCGTAAGGTCATCACTCAGTTCCGCACCAACGGACACGAAGACCACTATCTGCGCATTCAGCAGATGATGGAGTCTGAGACCAACGAGTTTGCGTTCGACTTCATCGAGCTTTGTCCAAGTGCTGTATATAATAATGAGTTCTATACAGAGGATAAGCACTAATATTATCAACCAATAATATGATAGTAGATTATGAATAAGAAATTAAATAACACTCTCGCAACCCTCATGTTGCTCGCCATAGGTGGTCTGTGCTCTTGCACAGACACCTGGGACGAACACTATGACGGTGTTGCAGATTCCAATATGTTTGACGGAACCATCATGGAGATGCTGCAGCAGAACCCTGAGCTGTCAAATTTTGCAAAGGTGGTTGAGGCTACAGGTTTCGATGCTGAACTCAGTTCAAGCCAAAGCTACACACTTTGGGCACCTGAGAACAGTGCGCTGACAGATGCTGAATGGAACTCTTGGCTCGAACTTGCCAAGACCAACAAGAAGGAAGTCATCAATCAGCTCATCAAGAATCACATGACCCGTTACAACATCTCGCTCGATGAAGAATCACACATCATCAAGCTGCTGAACACAAAGACAGGTCACATGTCTGACAACTCTCAGTCACTGTTTGGTTCGTCACTCATCACATCACCTAACAATGCATGCAAGAATGGTGTAGTACACATCATCGCAAAGGCACAGCCTTACCTCCGCAACCTCTACGAGGAAGTCGAGATCATGCACAACCAGTGGAAGAAGGACAATGCAATCTCTGACCCAGAAGACACAATGGTGTCAATGTACACTTTCCTCAAGAAGTACAATGCCGACTCACTCGACCAGCAGCGAAGCGTTTCTATCGGTGTTGACGAGAACGGTGAGTACATTTGGATTGACTCAGTAATGCGCCGCAACAACACCATCCTGAATGGTCTCGATGCAATGCTCTACACTGAGGACTCAGTTTATTCAGTAATCCTGCCTTCAGTTGGTGCTTACCAGCAGCGATACAGCGAGGCAGAGAAGGTGCTTAGCTTCAACCCTCATGAGAATGCAGCCGACACACCTGATGCACGCATCAGCACCACTGACTCACTCCGTCAGTACTATGCAAACCTCTTTGCAATGACTGACCTCTTCTACAACGACAACTTCAACCAGCACCCTAACGACTCTGTCGTTTCAACTGAATGGGGTGGTGGTTCAAGATGGGAGAATCACAGATACTACGAGCCTTATGCAGCAGGCGGCATCTTTGACAACAACAATGTCAATGAATGCAGCAACGGTAAGGCTTACTACTATGAAGAGTATCCACTCACTCCTTACGACCAGTTCATGAAGAAGATTGATGTAGTTTGCTCTGCAAGCACTGTTGACCTCTCAGTCGATGACAAGGCAAAGGCCTTCACACAGAACTGTAACCAGGCATTCCCAACAAATACAGTCACATATCTTGGCTCTGGCAAGACCCTGTCGTTTGTTGACATTCAGCCTTCTACCAAGTCTGCAAACCCAACTGTCACATTCCAGATTCGCAACACACTCAAGACCACTTACGACATGTATCTGGTGTATTGCCCACTCTGGGTCACTAAGTATGCTTCATACGAAGATGCTCACGCAGCAGCAGTGCTTGACAGTATTGCATACGACGATGGAAAGGGTGACCGTTCAAAGGAAAACTGGAACGACCTTCTCCGTCCTTACTATTTCCAGGTCAACACATTCGAGCGTACCGATAATGGTCGCTACCCTCTGACTTCAAAAGGCAATTCAGTGAAGAACCCTGCTGACAACTCAAAGTACTTCGTCACAAATGTGGAGAATGCTGTCGATACAGTCTATATGGGCCAGCTCACTCCTGACTACTCTTACTATCAGACCGACAAGGAAGGCATCCTTGTTCAGCTTGATGTGAAGATCACTTCTTCAAAGACTAAGCAGTATTCTCGTGAGATGTATCTCTGCAAGATTGTTCTGAAACCTCATGAAGAAGAAACCAGTGGTAATTAAATCGCTAAAATCAAAAGTACATTATGAATAAATTCTTATTTTTACTGTTGGCAGTAGGTTGTTGTCCATTGGCTATGAATGCTCAGGAGGAAGTTGCTGATGAAACTGAGGTTGCAGTCAAGGCTCCTAAGAAAGACCGCCCAGCTAAGCAATATCCAACCATTGCCATATCTGGTAAGGTAATCGACGCCATTACCCACGAACCACTTGCTGGTGCCCAGATTAAGGCTTACAACAATAGTTACTATACTGCAATGGCAGACGAAGAAGGTGCATTCACCATCAATGTTCCTGAGTTTGTCACTTCACTCTCTACAAGTCTGGAAGGCTACAACCTCAACCGTACTGCTCTCGGCGACGGCAAGCACTCTGTCACCATCCAGCTCTATTCTGACCGTTATCTCAGCAACTACGAGGCAAAGACTGTGGGCAGCCAGACTGTCACTACAACCGACTTCGCCACTACAACTGCCGTAACTGCTGACCAGGAAATCCAGAACCGTCTCGGTGCCGATGTACGCTCAATTCAGCGCTCTGCACTCAACGGCATGGGTGATGTCATGTTCATCAACGGTCTCAACTCAATGATGTCAAACGCACAGCCGCTCATCGTTGTCGATGGAGTCATCTTTGACATGCTCTACGATGCACAGATGCTTCACAACGGTTACTTCAACAACCTGCTCACAGGCATCAACATGGACGACATCGAAGACATCAAGGTTCTCAAGAACGGTACTGCCATCTATGGTGCCAAGGCTGCCAATGGCGTTATCCTCATCACCACAAAGCGTGTGAAGAGTCAGGCTACTCGCATCGAGCTCAATGCCGCAGCAGGTGTCGAACTCCTTCCAAAGAGCATCGACATGATGGGAGCAGAGGACTACCGCTCATTCGCTTCTGAACTTCTCAACGGTACAGGCACAAAACTTTCTGAGTTCAAGTTCCTCAAGCCAGATCCTGACTACTATTATTATAATATGTATCACAACGAGACTGACTGGCGCAAGGAAGTGTACAAGGAGGCCATCACTCAGAACTACTCACTCCATGTATCCGGTGGTGATGATGTAGCACAGTACAACCTCTCTGTTGGTTACATGAACGCAAACGCAACTCTCAAGGAGAACAACATGGAACGCTTCAACATCCGTTTCAACTCCGACATCGTCATTGCAAGCAAGTTCACTACAAGCTTCGACGTTTCTTATGCAAATGTCACTCGTGAACTCCGCGACGACGGTTGGGCTCCTAACTACTCAACAGTTGCAATCGCTTCTCCAAGCACACTCTCACTCCTCAAGGCTCCGTTCCTCAGCCCTTACGACTTCTCTACACAGGGAACCGTCACACACTTCATTGCTGATGCCGACACTTACCTTTCTGAGGTACTCGGCGAAAAGGGCTCACTTGCCAATCCTGCAGCAATCCTGAAGAATGGTGAGGCTGTCAACAAGAACAGTTTTGACAACACAATGATCAACATTGCAGTCACTCCAAAGTGGCACGCAACAAAGAACTTCTCACTCCAGGAGCGCTTCGCATTTACATTGCAGAGCCTCGATGAGAGCTACTTCACTCCACTCATCGGTATGCCTAACTTCAATCTCGACGAAGTTGGTACAATCCAGAACACAAAGGCTTCACTCTACAACAAGCACACATCAGTCTTCAGCGACACACGCTTTGACTGGGCTCTCCCACTCGGTGCACACCGCGTCGATATGTTCGGAGGCGCACGCTTCATGAGCGACATCTTCACTGCTTCAAAGCTTCTCGGTTACAACACAGGTAACGATAAGACTCCTAACACCACTGCCGACCTCTATCGTCGTAAGCCATCAGGAACTGACGAAAACTGGAAGTCATTGTCATACTACTTCAATGTAGATTACAACTACAAGGAGAAGTATTATTTGCAGGGTCAGGTTACAGCTGAGACTTCATCACGCTATGGTAAGGACAACGACGGCGGCATTGGCCTGTTCGGTGTACGCTGGGGTATCTTCCCATCAATCCAGGGTTCATGGGTAATCAGCAATGAAAACTGGTTCCGTCCAAACAATGGTGTCAACATGCTGAAACTTAATGTAGGCTTCGAATCAGTTGGTAACGATGCAATCGACAACAGTGCAACACTTACTGCAATGGCAAGTTCATCAATGTTCAACGAGACACAGACAAGCCAGGGCCTCGTAAGCATCGGTAACCCTAAGCTCCGCTGGGAAACTACCAACCGCTTCACTGCTGGATTCGAGGGCAACTTCATCAACAACCGCTTGAATGTTCGCTTCAACTACTTCAACTCACGCACGACCAACCTCATCTCTCTCCGCACACTCGCTTATGTAGCAGGTATCACCAACTATGTAACCAACGATGGAGAACTCAAGAATCAGGGCTTCGATGCAACAGTGATTGGAAAGGTTGCAAACACCAAGAACTTCAAGGTGGAAGTTGGCGCAAGCGTAGGTCACTACAAGAATGAAATCGTTAAGCTCCCTGAGGGCAAGAAGTCATTCACAACTGATGTCTATGACGGACAGGTCATCTCACAGGTTGGCTGCCCAGTTGGTATGTTCTACGGTTTCCAGACTGACGGTGTCTTCGCTGACTCAAAGTCTGCAAAGGCAGCAGGTCTCTATGTCGTTGACCAGGCAGGTGCTAAGCAGTACTTCCAGGCAGGTGACATGAAGTTCATCGACCAGAACGGTGACAACATCATCGACGACAAGGACCGCACCATCATCGGCGACCCTAACCCAGACATCTACGGTAATCTCTTTGCAAACTTCCTCATCGGTGAGCACTGGACACTCAACTGCCGCTTCGCTTACAGCCTCGGCAACGACATCTACAACTTCCAGCGTCAGATGCTCGAAAGCGGATCACAGTTCATGAACCAGACAACAGCAGTCAACCGCCGCTGGAAGGTAGAAGGTCAGCAGACTGACATTCCACGCGCATCTTACGGCGACACAATGGGCAGCGCACGCTTCTCAGACCGCTGGATTGAGGACGGTTCTTACCTCAAGCTCAAGAATGTGACACTCGCATACAAGATTCCTATCACTAACGAATACATCCAGGGACTCTCAGTATGGTGTGCTGCCAACAACCTCTTCACCATTACCAAGTATCTTGGCAGTGATCCTGAAGTTTCATGTGGCAACAGCATACTTTCACAGGGTGTTGATGCAGGC
Source organism: Candidatus Minthosoma caballi (assembly GCA_018064505.1). Classification (GTDB taxonomy): domain Bacteria; phylum Bacteroidota; class Bacteroidia; order Bacteroidales; family Bacteroidaceae; genus Minthosoma; species Minthosoma caballi. Next base: position 18,357 of record JAGHVC010000186.1, read on the forward strand.
TTCCTGTCATCAGGCCGCAGTTTCACACTTGGTGTAAAGATTAACTTGTAATATGGAGGAACAGAAAATGAAAAATATAATTAAGAAAATTTGCTTATTTGGTCTGTCTGCCCTGATGCTTGTCAGCTGTGAAGACATGTTCACTGCCGACAACGAACTGGTGACAACCGACCTTACCCCACAGGATACACTGTATCAAGTCATGGGTATCGTAAAGCGCATGCAGAAAATTGCAACAAGCACTGTGCTCCTCGGTGAAGCTCGTGCCGACCTTGTTGACATCAACAAGCACACACCTTCTGACATCCGCGAACTTGCAGAGAACAATGTGTCTGAGACAAACGCTTACAACAACCCTGCTGACTACTATGCAGTCATCAACAACTGTAACATCTATCTCGCTTATGTAGATAGCTTGCTCAAGACTCATGGCGAATACTACTACGAGAAGGAAATCATGGCTGTCAAGACATTCCGTGCATGGACTTATCTCGAACTTGCCAAGATTTATGGCCAGGTGCCACTCATCACCAAGCCTATCGAGTCATCTGATGTTGCCGAAGAACTTGTCAAGCAGACTAAGGTCGGCCTTGATGTCATCTGCGACACATTGATTAAAGACCTTGAAGGGTATGCATACATGAACCTCAACGACGAACTTCTGCCTTCATACAATGCGAAGTTCCACGACCAGTCTTACTCCAACTTCTTCATCCCTGCACGCGTAATGCTTGCAGAACTCTACCTCTGGAGAGGAAGCAAGACAGGTTCAAAGTCTGACTTCATCAATGCTGTCCGCATGTATCACGACTACTTCACATTCAGCAATGAGGAGCGTCCGACTGGTACAAACGATGTTTCATTCACAAATGTGAAGTTCACAACCATTGTATCTGCCTATGCTAGCAACTTCTCTTATGGCGAGCAAGTCACAGTCATCCCTATGGACACCATCGGATTCTATGGCAACACCACAGACCTCCGCTCTGTGTTCTGCTCTGCTTACAAGAACGACTACTATGCACAGCTCAACCCTTCAAAGTTCATCAAGGAACTGTCACAGTCACAGAAGCACTGCTACTATCGTTACCTCGACGGTGTAGCCGACACACTCTATGCGCCAACTGACACCATCAAGAATCCATTTGGAGCACTTGCAATCGGTGACCTCCGTCTTTATTCTATCTATGATGTTTCTGTTGTCAAGGACATCTATCATAGTAACTACAGCGAGCAGCGCCAGTACATCGACAAGTACGAGGTGGTTGACGGACGCGATGATGTACGACTCTATTTCGTGCCACTCTTCCGTGTGCCTGTTCTCTACCTCCACATGGCAGAAGCACTCAACCATGCTGGATTCCCTGAGACTGCATTCGTTGTTCTCAAGTACGGTATTTCGAACAAGAACCTCAACAAGTATGTCGGTGAGGATGAACTTGAAGGACTGTCTAAGATTCTCACTTACGGACTCCCTTCAACTGCCACTCAGACTACATTCCTCTACTGGGGCTCTGATCCTGACCTGTTCCTCACTCGTGACCTCAACTCTGCCACTGGTTCCTCCTCTTACGACATGATTGGTATCCACTCACTCGGTAGCGGTCACTCAGAGTACAATGCTTACTACGAACTCCCACGCACTTCTGCTGCTTGGGCTGAGTACGATGCAGTAAAGGACACCATAGCAGTTCTGACTGATTCACTTGTCAAGATTGTGGCTGCTATGCCTGACTCAGAGACCGACCCAGAAGCATACAGCAATTGGTTTAACAACGAGTACGCTCCTGTTGCTGATCATCAATCTGTATTCGAATCACAGCTCCCTGCTCTTTGTGCAGCAGCAAAGGCTTCGGATAACTACGAGCAGTTTGTTGCCGACAAGATTCTCGATGAAGAAGCACTCGAAGGCATGTTCGAAGGTCATCGTTTCTACGACCTCATGCGCTACGCTATGTACTACAACAAGCCTGACTTCATTGCAGAACAAGTTGCAAAGCGCCGTGGTGCTACTGAGACTTATGCTCCAGCAGACAACCTCCGTGGTGGCAACTGGTACATTCCACTTCGCTCACGCTAAACGCTCATCATGGCAGACACCGTCTGCCTGAACATACATTAAGCCCAACGCGCCGACACATCACCGTGCCGGCGCGTTGTCGTCTTCTGGCGGCTCTATCCCTTTCTTCACCCCTTTCTACCTCTCTTTACCCTTCTTCACTTTTCTTCACCTCTCTTTGCCCCTCTCTACCTTTCTTTCCCTTCCTTTCCCATCAATTTTCCCGCTTGCAATTCAAATAATGCGACTTGCATGTCGCTATTACCACATTTTTTCGTAACTTTGTCCCAAATTTGGTGAATTGTACACTTACACATAATAAAAAACAAGGAAATGACAGTGAAACCAACAGCCATCATATTGCTGCATTGCCCTGACCGGCAGGGTATCATCACCGACATCACGAAGTTCATCACCGACAATCGTGGCAACATCGTCTATCTCGATCAGTATGTCGATACCATCGAGCGCCGCCTGTTCATGCGCATTGAGTGGGAACTCGAAGGATTCCTCATTCCCCGCGACAAAATCAAGGAGTTCGTTAGCACCATGTTCGTCGAACGCTACGAACTGCAATTCAATATCTATTTCAGCGACATCAAGCCTCGCATGGCATTGTTCGTGAGCAAGATGAACCACTGCATCTACGACATACTTGCCCGTTACAAGGCAGGCGAGTGGAACATCGACATCCCTTGCATCATCAGCAATCACGAAGACCTGCGCTATGTGGCTGAACAGTTCAACATCCCTTACTATGTGTGGTCGATTAACAAGGACCACTCCAACCAGGAAGAAGTGGAGCGTGCTGAAATGGAACTGATGAAGAAGGAAAACATCACCTTCCTTGTGCTGGCACGCTATATGCAGATTCTCAGCGACGAGATGATTGAGGCATACCCTAACCACATCATCAACATCCACCACTCATTCCTGCCTGCATTCATCGGGGCACGCCCTTACGACCAGGCATACGAGCGCGGTGTGAAAATCATCGGTGCCACCAGCCACTATGTCACAGCCGAACTCGATGCCGGACCAATCATCGAGCAGGATGTGGTGCGCATCACACACAAGGACACTCCCGACAGCCTGAAACTGAAAGGCAAGGACCTCGAGAAGATTGTGCTCAGCCGTGCTGTCACCAAGCACATCCAGCGCAAGATTCTTACATATAAGAACAAGACAGTGATATTTAGTTAACGGTGCAGTCCGACTCAATCCAACCCCCACCGACTTCGACACATATCTGTCAACCATAAACAAAACTGAACACCCCCACCACCGAAAGCGATGAAGTCTCTTGTAATGTTTGATATGGACGGCGTGCTGTTCGACTCCATGCCATACCACGCCAGCAGCTGGCACCGTGCCATGGCTGACTTTGGGCTTGACCTCCCCGAGGCTGAGGCTTTCATGCATGAAGGACGCACTGGCAAGGGGACAATCAACATTGTCACCCAGCGCCAACTGGGCCGTGCTGCCGACGATGCCGAATGTCAGCGCATATATGAACGCAAGAGCCAGTACTTTAATCAGTTTCCAAAGCCACAGCGTATGCCGGGTGCTATCGAGGCTGTACAGGCTGTGCGCGAGTGTGGCATCACTCCAATCATTGTCACGGGGTCGGGACAGTTGTCACTGCTCGAACGCATCGAGCAGAACTTCCCTGGACTCTTCCGCCACGAATGGATGGTGTGTGCCAAGGATGTGAAGTTTGGCAAACCCAATCCCGAACCCTATCTCATGGGACTGAAAAAGGCGGGTGTCACCTGCGACCAGGCCATCGTCGTCGAGAATGCTCCACTGGGCATTGAGGCAGGACATGCCGCTGGATGTTTCGTCGTGGCGGTTAACACCGGACCGCTCCCCGACAAGGTGCTGCTCGACAGCGGTGCCGACATACTCTTCCATTCGATGGCAGAACTCAGTCAGCACATCAAGCCGCTGCTGACGGCATCCGAATAAAGTTTTACCCCTCTTTTCATCCCCCAACCGCAAATGCGAAGAATCAACAAATCCGTATGGCTTCCCGCTGCTTTGCTTATGGCAGGCGCTGCATTCTACATCTACGACGGTGTGGAGTACAACTCGTGGATGCACAATCTGCCGATGATGGTGGTTGACGTCCTTATAGTGCTTGCCCTGCTGTGGGCACTGCGCAAGAAGGAGCAGATGGCTCGCCGGCGTGAAGAGTCGTACCAGGCGAACGAAATCAGTGAAAGTAACAAACAGTAAAATAAATAGTGAGTAATAACTAAAACCTTAATCGAAATGAAAAAAGTATTATTGACATTAGTACTTGCCCTGACCATGATTCAGGGCGCATCAGCTCAGTTTGAGCAGGGAAAGAAATATGTAGGTGCATCACTTACCGGACTCAACCTTTCATTCAGCGACATGAAGGACTTCGCCTTCGGTCTTGATGCCAATGCAGGTTATTTCATCGAGCGCGACCTCATGCTGGTCGGCAACTTTGGCGTTGACACTTCCAACGGCAATCTCAACGAGTTCACCCTCGGAGCAAAGGCACGCTACTATCTCGAGCAGAACGGACTCTACCTCGCAGGAGGTTTGCAGTATCGTCACTTCTTCTCAAGCAGCAACGACCTCCAGCTCACACCTGAGGTTGGCTACTGCTATTTCCTCAACCGCTACATCACAGTCGAGCCAGCAATCTATTTCGACCTCAGCCTCACCGATTTCTCACACAAGAGCGAATTCGGATTGAAGTGCGGCATCGGCATCTACTTCTAAACCGTGCAAGGCAGCGCAGTCTTCCCGACTGTGCGAATGCCATGAACCGAAAAAAAAAGTCAACACTCCCCACAATGTGTCAGTAATGCATTGTGAGGAGTGTTTTGTTTTACGGAAGATTGTAAAAATGTGTGTATAAAGCGCATTTTGCATTCATTTGTTGTTTATTCCAAAAATAATTCATACATTTGTAGCATCAAACGAAAGTATCAACCAATAAACAAATAACTAAACAAGATTATGACTAACAACTCATTCCTTAATGCCCGTGGCAGCCGGTTCGCAGCCATGGCATTGATGCTTGCAGGCTCAATGAGCATTTCTGCCCAGAAGGCAATGAAAGCACCCGAAGGTGGCAAGCAAATCAGCGACAAACTCTTAGGTATCTTCTTCGAGGACATCAGTTCGTCAGCCGATGGAGGTCTCTGTGCTGAACTCATCCAGAACGGTTCGTTCGAATACAGTCCCGCAGAGCGCGACGGATGGGGCCCTGGCACATCATGGTCAGTGTCACGCCCAGGCCACTCACTCGGACTTCTGGAAGTGAAGCAGCAGGACCCAATTCACCCAAACAACCCTAACTACATGCGCCTGAATGTAGAGCGCACACGCGAATTCTACGACTACAAGGGATGGCGCGGATTTGGTCTGCAAAACGCAGGTTTCGACGGCATCAGCATCAAGGCTGGCGCTAAGTACAACTTCTCAGTGTTCCTCCGCGATGTAGAAGGCACTGGCAAGAAGGTGCGCGTGTCACTCGTCAAGCAGCAGGGCTGGAACGAGCAGGTATTTGCCGACACCACATTCACTACCAACTCAAAGAACTGGAAGAAGTATGCCACTGAACTCACTGCCAATGCCGACTGCAAGGACGCACAGCTCCGTATGCTCATCCTCGACACTGGTACAGTCGATGTCGATATGGTTTCACTCATCCCACAGGACACTTACAAGGGACACGGCATGCGCCCTGACCTCGCTGAGGCACTTGCTGCACTCCATCCAAAGTTCATGCGCTTCCCAGGTGGATGCGTCGTACACGGAGGTGGCGACGGATTCTGGGACACTTACCGCTGGAAGAACACCATCGGTCCGAAGGAACAGCGCAAGGCACTCAAAAACACATGGGGCTACCACCAGTCATACGGCATCGGTTACTTCGAGTATTTCCAGTTCTGTGAAGACCTCGGCATGGAACCACTTCCAATCCTTCCTTGCGGTGTCAACTGCCAGGGTACAAACGGCGGCTGGAGCCTCACTGGCAAGAGAGGCCAGGACTGGGTGCCAATGTCTGAAATGGACGAATGGGTTGACGAAGCACTCGACCTCATCGAATGGGCAAACGGCGACAAGAACACCAAGTGGGGACGCCTCCGCGCAGAAGCTGGTCACCCAGAACCATTCAACCTCAAGTATCTCGGACTCGGCAACGAGGAACTCATCTCAGAAGAATTCATCGAGCGATTCAAGTACATCTACGAACGCGTGACAAAGGCTCATCCTGAAATCATCATCGTCGGTACAGCAGGTCCAGGCAGCCACTCTGACAACCCTGACTACATCAACGGATGGAAACTCGCTGAGGAAATCGGCCTGCCAATCATCGACGAGCACTACTACGAGCCACGCACATACTTCCAGGAGAAGCGTCAGTACGACAGCTACCCACGCGACCGCAAGACCAAGGTCTATCTTGGTGAATATGCTGCAAAGGACAAGAAACTCATCGACGCTCTCTCAGAGGCACTCTATCTGATTCATGTTGAACGCAACGCCGACATTGTCGAAATGACCTCTTATGCACCTCTCTTCGCACGCAAGGGCGCTACAAACTGGGATCCAGACCTCATCTACTTCGACAACGACAAGGTCTATCCAACATGCAGCTACTATGTACAGCAGATGTTCGGTCTTTCTGCCGGACAGTACTACTATGGCGACTGCATCAAGTTCAACGAAGCCGATGCCAAGAACAACCTTCTCGAACAGTCAGCAGTGCTCAACACACAGAAGCGTGAACTCTACCTCAAGGTGGCAAACGCATCCGACCATGCAACTACTGTTGACCTCGACCTCGCTCGTTTCAAGAGCATGAAGGGCGTTGCCAATGTCACTACCATCAGCGGACAGCCTAACGACGAGAACAACTATGACCAGCAGCCAATCGCACCGGTCAACGAAACTGTCAAGGTCAAGAAGCAGATGAAGCTTGATGTCAAGCCATATTCATTCACAATGTTGACAATCAAGTTGTAAGACAGTAAGGTGAATCCATAGACACCACCTTAACCATATATATGAATAAAGGCTGGAACTTCCCTGTTCCAGCCTTTATTTTGGTTTCATCTATCCACCCCCGCCTTAAACCCAAATCGTCCATTAGACTGTTACACGCTAACAGGCCTTCTTTTTGTCATCTGTCTTGTCGCTTTTCAGTTACAATGGTACCCCATTGCGCCCTCAAATCGACAATACATCTGTTCAAAAAACTCCGTTGTCGGCATAAACGCCGAGTTGTCGCAAACCTCATGACATTCAGTCATTCGGTCATCATAACGCTAATGAACGATTTGGGTTAAACGGGACTCCATCACTCCAAATTCCGGATGAACCTATTTACCTTCCACCTGATTATCTAACAATCGTGGGAATGCTCCCATCAAACATTTTTGAGTTGCCTTTGAAAGGCTCTTTCTTTGATTATCATCCCAAGTGCAACACCTTGGATAATATTTACTTGCAAGAAGTGCATTTGCTTATCTCCATCACAAACTCTCGTGGCAGAATGACATTTTCCATAGTGACAGCATCAGCAAACAGTGGACCGATTTCTTCTATGGTGAATCCTGCTATGCCACAGGCAATCTTGGTGACATAGAATTTCAGTTCGGGATGAGCCTTGGCACATTCTATGAAGTTCTGCACTTTTCCTGCGATGTAATCCACTCCACCCTCCATAGTTGGCAGAGCATAGCATTGGCCAGTCAGGCCTTCGCCCACTCCCATCACTGCGCCAAACTTCAAATTAGCGACACGGGCAGCTCCACCTCCATGCATGCCATGTATGTTGCTGCCAAACACAAAAATCTCGTTTTCTTTCAGTTCTGTAATGAACTCTGGTGTGTATTCCCTGTTGTATGTCATAAATCTATATCGTCAATGTTTGCTGCAAATTTACTAAAAACAAATGAAACAAGTGCAGAGAAGAACCAAAAACTGGTGTTATTCGCTTCTCAGTTGTCCATCCTGCGCCTGCTTTTCCTTTGGCGGGAATGTGGCTTCATATGCTTCAAACGCATCTTTGTTTTCAAATGCCACATAATAGCCTTTCGGGGTGTGATATGTGCCGACGGAACGGTGGCAGCTGGTTGAAGTCTGTGGGTCTGTGCCGTCTGAGCCACGGAGCACATCTGTGGCAGTGTCGGCAGTCCCGACAACAGTGCTGAGGTAGCCCGGAATGAGTTCTTGTGCAAGGAAATACGGAACTGCGGCATCCTCGGGTTCTGCATGATAGTGAATGCCGAGTGTGCTTGCCACGACAAATCCCGCATGTTTGTAGAACTCGATGTTTCCCTCCATGCACAGCACACCGACGCCCATCTCGCGGGCCTTGCCGATTGCATAGTTCAGAAGTTTCAGTCCGTAGCCCTGCCGCTTGTAGTCGGGGTGAATGCTGATTGGGCCGAATGTCCAAGCCGGGATAATGGTGCCGTCAGGCCGATGGATTTCTGCTTTTGAAAACATCACATGACCGATGATCCTATCGTCCACCTCCATCACGAAGTCGAGACCAGGGATGAAGTCGGGGTTGTTGCGATATTGGTTGAGTACATAATGCTCCACACATCCGGGAGCATAGACATTCCAGAATGCTTCACGGGTGAGGTTTTCCACCTCGCGGTAGTCCAGTGGAGTTTCTAGTCGTATGGTCGCAGAAGCCGTGGATTTGAGTTCCAGCCTGAGCACACGCATCAGGTGCGGCTTGCCCGGCTCCAAGGTGTCGTCGATGGCAGTCTCGCCCGTGGCACGGAATCCACATTTCTCCATCACGCGCCCCGAGGCAGGGTTGTCAACATAGTGGCTGCTGATGAGCGATGTGTAGTTGGTGTTGCGTCGGATGTGTGCAATCATCAGTTGCAGCGCCTCGGTGCAGATGCCCTGGTTCCAGTAGGGTTTGCCCACCCAGTAGCCCACCATTGGTTCGCCTTCGCGGGCTGGCAGATTGAGTCCACACTGCGGCATATAGCCCATCGCCCCTATCAGTTCGCCTGTCGCACGGAGCACGATTGCCCAGTTGGTGTCGTTCAGGAATATGTTACGGATGACGTCGAGGCTCTCCTCCACGGACTTGTGAGGTGGCCATCCGGCACGGAGTCCCACATCGGGATCGCTTGCATATCGGTAAAGCGCCTCGGCATCGCTTTCTTGCCAAGGGCGCAGCAGTATTCTGTCGGTTTGCATCATATTTATCGGTTTCTTATTGATGTTTACAGTGATTTCATCTCGGTTTCATCAGCCTTTTAGTTCCAAACACATTAAGGAGCAGCGACAGCAGCAGTATCACCCACGCACATGGATTGTGGGGCATGAAGATTACAGCCAGCACACCATCGGCAAGGAGCAGCAGTGAGGCAACCGTCAGCAACGGTTTCAGCAGCAGATGTTCGGCGACACGACCGACAGCCCACCATATAAAGCCGCCTAACACCACCAGCAGCAAACCGCACATCAGACTCATGTAAATCATTGCGTTGTATGTGCCAGCATCAAGGCAGCCCAGTTTTCCGCTGATCAGTGGTGAGAATGTGGCACAGATATGCACAATGCCCATCAGGGCAGTCAAGGCAGAAAGTATTCTTATTGTTTTCATTTTCATCGTTATTAGTGAATGTCACACATATCAAAATCCGTCAAGTTCAGGCAGTTCTGCAAATCAGCGCCGCCATCATCATTTGTGTGTTTATCTCCATCATTTTTATCAGTATTCGGGGCGCACAGTCCATCTTCAACTGAGATTCAGGGTGCAAAGATAGTAAAAAAAAGTGAGAAAGCAAGGTGAAGCAGAAAACATAGTGTGAAGCACATAAAATGCAAGGAGAAAAGGAAAGAAAGTTTTGGTCGTTACATAATAAAATTTTAACTTTGTAGCCAACTTACAGTTACTGATAAATGATATCAACAACAGGAGCAATAAATCAGCCTATTCAAGCTATATGCGCACAGAATATTATTGCAAAAATAAGAACCCATATTACGCCACAAGAAAGCGGATATCAGGCTATTAATAAAATTAGGGCGAGTTGCCCCGCCCTGAATGTTTTCACAACGGAATAATCCTTATTGTGAATTGCTGATTTAGTATCTGGGTGCAAAGATATGAAGAATATATTTAACAACCAAATAATACGCATTAAAAATGAAAAATATTTTAGGTTTAGATTTGGGAACCAATTCTATTGGCTGGGCCAAAGTCTCTTATGATGACGAAAACGATGTTATGCTGCCACAAATCAAACTTGGCAGTCGCATAATACCAATGAGCCAGGATGTACTTAGCAAGTTCGACAGTGGCGTCACTGAGTCACAGACGGCTGCAAGAACAGCATTTAGAGGAACACGCCGATTGAGAGAGCGCTGTTTACAAAGGCGCGAACGGCTGTTGCGCGTGTTGCACACTCTAAATTTTCTGCCCGAACATTTCGACAATGCCATCGGATGGAACAAGAACAACACAAAGACTTACGGGAAATTCATTGATGACAGCGAGCCAAAAGTTGCATGGCGAAGAGATGCAACAGGCAAAATGCAGTTCATCTTTATGGACTCATTCAATGAAATGATGACTGATTTTGCAAAGTATCATCCTGAGTTTGTGACTGATGGCAAGAAAATACCACTCGACTGGACTATCTACTATCTTCGCGATAAAGCTCTTAAAGCCCCAATAAGCAAACAAGAACTGGCATGGATTCTCTTAAATTTCAATCAAAAAAGAGGATATTACCAAATGAGAGGTGAAGATGAAGACGAGGACAATTCAAAAGTTGAAGAATACTATGAGCTCACCGTGACCAAAGTGGAAGCCACAGATGAAAAGCGAGGCAATGACATCTGGTACAACATACAGCTCGAAAACGGCTGGGTGTATCGCCGTTCAAGCCGAACCCCACTTTTTGAATGGACTGGAAAGAAGAAAGAATTCATTGTAACAACCTTGTACAACGAAGACGGTACCATAAAACTCGATAAGGACGGGAATCCCCGCCGTTCATTCCGTGCCCCGAATTCAGATGACTGGAAACTTCAAAAGAAGCGTGCCGAAATGTCCATTGAGACATCAGGCAAAACCGTAGGTTCGTATATTTATGCAAGTCTATTATTAAATCCATCGGACAAAGTGCGGGGAAAACTGGTTCGGACTGTGGAGCGCAAGTTCTACAAAGACGAGTTAAAAGCAATACTTGCCAAGCAGGCAGAGTTCATTCCTGAGTTCAAAGACGGTACCATGCTGGAAAACTGTGCAAGAGAACTATATGCACACAACATACCGCATCAGGAAAGTTTGAAGAATAAAAGCCTGTCATACCTTCTTGTTGAAGACCTGTTATTTTATCAGCGACCACTCAAAAGCAAGAAGTCGCTTATCTCCAATTGTCCTTATGAACACTATGAATATGTTGATAAAGCAACCGGTGAAATCAAGATTCAGCACATTAAGTGCATAGCCAAGTCTAACCCATATTATCAAGAATTCCGTTTGTGGCAGTTTATTCAGAATTTAAGGTTATATCTGCGAGATGGACTTGATGAAAAAGAAGTCACTTCTGAATACATCAAAAATGAAGAAGACTATGTCTGCCTTTTCCATTTTCTCAACAGCAGAAAAGATATCAGCCAAGATGCACTGTTGAAAGAGTTTTTTAACATGAAGAAGCCCAAAGGGAAAGACTCAAAGTATCCAATTCGATGGAATTATGTCGAAGACAAATCCTATCCATGCAACGAGACTAGGAGCATCATCCTCAGCACATTGAAAAAAGCGGGATTGCAGACTAGCCTTATTGAAGAAAGAGATACAGAATACCGTTTGTGGCATCTGCTTTATTCCATTGATGACAAGAACGAACTCATCAGTGCATTAAAGGGTTTTGCAAATGCATACAACCTCCCTGAATCATTTGTAGAAGAATTTAAGAAGATACCATCTATCAAAAAAGAGTATGGCGCTTATTCCGAGAAAGCAATAAAGAAACTTCTCTCTGTTATGCGCATGGGCAGCCTTTGGGACATAACAGCCATTCCTCAAAGTGTCAACAACATATTCAACGGTAAACTTGACGAGAATATATCTACACGAATGAGCAAACAAGGCTTTTCACCACAGTCATTGTCAGATTGCAAGGGATTGCCTGAGTGGCTTGCATGCTATGCAGTATATGGACGACATTCCGAGGCACAGACTGTAACCCGCTGGGAGAATCCATCACAACTCAAATCCTACATCAACAGTTTTAAACAGTATTCACTCCGCAACCCAATCGTAGAGCAGTGTGTACTTGAAACTCTGCGTACAGTGTATGACATATGGGTTGAATATGGACATATCGACGAAATCCACATTGAACTTGGACGAAACATGAAGAGCACAGCTGAGCAACGCAAGAAGATGACAGAGCGCAACACAGAAAACGAAAACACAAACCTGCGCATCAAGCAGTTACTTATCGAGCTCAAGAACGACAGTTCCATCCAAGATGTCCGTCCTTACTCACCAATGCAACAAGACATACTCAGGATATATGAAGAGGGAGCATTACAGGAACTTAAAAAAGAGGATAAAGACTTTGACGAAATAAGCAGAATCTCACATCTTGCATCTCCTTCACAAAGTGAACTGGTCAAATACAAATTGTGGCTGGAGCAAAAGTATCGTTCACCTTACACAGGAAAAACCATCTCACTGTCAAAGTTATTCACCACAGCCTATCAAATAGAACACATCATACCACAAGGCAGATTCTTCGATGACTCACTCTCAAACAAGGTTATATGCGAATCTGAAGTCAATCAGTTAAAGAGTAACATGCTTGGACACGAATTTATCAGCAAATGTGGAGGGCAAATAGTTCATTGCACTTCATTGGGTGATGTGCGAATATTTAACACAGAAGAATACAAAGCATTCGTTTCAGACCACTATGCAGGCAACCAGCCAAAAGCACGGAAACTCATGATGGATGACATCCCTGAAGAATTCATACAGCGCCAGATGAACGACAGCCGCTACATCAGCAAAGTCATCAAGGGGTTGCTCTCGAATGTTGTGCGCGATTCCGACGAGGTAGATGCCATCTCACGGCATGTCATTCCATGCACAGGCGGCATTACAGACCGTCTAAAAAAAGACTGGGGACTTACAGATGTATGGAACGACATTGTCAGCCCACGATTCATGCGCATGAACCAGATTACCGAATCTGATCAATATGGGCACTGGGAAAACAAGGATGGCAAACGCGTGTTCCAAACCACTATGCCTCTTGAACTACAAAAAGGTTTCAGTAAAAAGCGGATCGACCATCGTCACCATGCTATGGATGCACTTGTCATTGCACTTGCATCGCGCAACATTATCAGCTACCTTAACAACGAAAGCGCATGCGATACACAGCGTCGCGAAGACCTCCGTCGCCTTCTCTGTGACAAAAACCGCATCATCCGCAAACCTTGGGATACATTTACCCAGGATGCATTCACCGCACTTCAAGACATCATTGTCAGTTTCAAACACTATGTGCGAGTCATCAACAGGGCAAGTAATTATTATGAGCACTACAACGAAGACGGAAAGAAAGTAATGGTAGCGCAGAAAGGTAATGAACAATGGGCGGTACGCCAATCTCTACATGATCAATTTGTCTTTGCCCATGTAAACCTTCAACGAAAAAAAATAGTAGATATAAAACAAGCATTAAAAAAACCAAATATGATTGTTGACAAAAAACTACGCAAACTTACATTATCGCTTTTGA
>JAGHVC010000013.1 GCA_018064505.1 Candidatus Minthosoma caballi
GCGAAAGAAAACTATTGCTTTGTGCCTTCTGCACTTTTACTGAAAAGAATTACCGATAATTACCAATAATTTTATCAAAAATAATTTCTGAATCTAATTTCTTCTAATAAATGTAATTTTTTTCAGTCAGGAAGCGCCAAGCTTCCGTCATCAAAAAAATTTTTTTGTTCAATTATTTTCAGCCCCGTTTCGCAGCGAAAGCTTTAATGCTCATTGTGCCTTCTGCACTTTTTTATTCGAACACTGAACACACGAAACAAACGGAAAGTGGAGTACAATGAGTTCCGTGCATTTCGTGTGTTCCGTGTTCGAATAAAAACCGATTTTGGAAAGATAAAATCAATGTCAAATAGCATGCATTTTGAAATCGTAATGCCGATGGGCTTGTTTCTCTTTTATATACCAAAGTTACAACTGAGGACAAGGATTTCATGCGGAAAGAGGTACCATTGTCATGAAGAGGTAGTGCCACTTACTTTTGACACGACCTCTATGGCCTTTCTGTGGATAGTGATAAAGGATTCTTTAAAACAGCAAAAGAGCATGCCGAGGCGTGGGCTTCGACATGCTCTTTTTGGTATGTTTTTTTGTGAATTAAGCGCGGATTAGAGGCTGTCGCCGAAGTCCTTGCGGAACTTCTCTGCGAGCTCTTCCTGCCAGTAGCCAATCTCCTTCATGCGGCCGAAGAAGAAGCGAAGCACTGCTGGCTCTTCTGTCCACTCAAGACCACCGATGAGGTTGCGATTGTCCCAAAGCCACTTAACGCGGTCAGCAACATACTTGAGCTGTGAGAGTGTATATACGCGGCGAGGAACTGCAAGACGCTGAAGCTCGAGCTCTGCATAGCGCTCTGTGCCGTCTGGTTCACGCTGCTCTGACACTGTACCACGCTCCATGCCACGAATACCACCGGCAATGTAGAGAGCTGCGCCAACAGCTGCTGCTGGGTACTGGCCGTGAGGGATGTTTGGCACGAATGCACCAGCATTGAGGTGACATCCAAGACCACCTGGAGGGAGGATAACTGGCACGCCGTATGCATCAAGTTCCTTAGCGAGGTAGTTGATGAATTCAGGACCGTGAGAGATGTAGTCCATATCGAGAGATTCGTAGAGACCAACTGCCATTGACTCCATTGTGCGAACATCGATACCGCCGTATGTGAGGAAGCCTTCGTAGAGTGGGATGAACTCCATGAGCTGCTTGTACCACTTCTGGTCCTTTGAGCAGATGATACCACCCTTTGAGAAAGAAAGCTTGCGAGCAGAGAAGTAGATGAGGTCGAAACGATCAGCGAGGAGCTTGTAGATTTCGCCAACTTCCATGTACTTGCAGCGTGGCTCACGAGTCTTCATGAAGTAGATGTTGTCCTGAAGGAGAGAAGCATCAAGTACGGAGAGGACTTGCTTGTCGTGACAGATGTCTGCTACTGCAAGCATGTTCTCGAGAGATACTGGCTGACCGCCGATGAGGTTTGTGCCTGCCTCTACACGAACATAAGCAACATTGTCCTTACCTATTTCATCGATGCGCTTCTTGAGGAGGTCGAGATCGTAGTCACCCTTGAATGGATCGTCGCTCTGTGGAATAAGACCCTTTGCCTGAACGAGTTCTTCTACGGTTGCACCGCAACGAGTTGCGTGAGCCTTTGTTGTTGTGAAGTGGAAGTTCATGATAGCCACCTTGCCTGGAGCACAGAATGCCTCAGCAAGAATGTTCTCTGCTGCACGACCCTGGTGAACAGGAAGAACATAGTCACATCCAAACACATCCTTGATTGCCTTCTGTACGCGAAGGAATGTTGCAGAACCTGCGTATGAGTCGTCTGCCTGGAAAGAAGCTGCGAACTGGTTGTCAGACATACAGTTAACACCTGAGTCTGTCAACATGTCAAGATAAACATCCTTGTTCTGAAGGAGGAAAGTGTTGTTACCAGCTTCCTGAATCTTCTTAAGACGCTCCTCTACAGGGAGGAGAGAAAGCTTCTGAATCATGCGCACTTTGTGCATCTCGAGTGGAACTTGATTCTCACTCTGATAAAATTTTACTGCCATTTTTATGATATAGGTTTTAGTTTAGGTATTGCAAGCTAACAGAGTTAGTTAACAAAAGTAATGCACTTTTTTCAAATACGATTGCAAAAATATGGTATTTATGTAGTTTCTCGGTTATAAGTATTACGGAATTTGCTACCAATTTTACTTAAACTCGTTATCTGTACCATTATTGTGTACCAAAATCATTTGTATTTACCATAATCCAATTAACTTTGTGCCAAAATTACATACCTTTTAATGATTATGATTTCTCAGCCAAATCCGATAAAAGTAGAGAGTATAGACCAATTTAACCGATATTTCCGTCAGCCAACCCTTCATCCTCTTGTTAGCGTTGCCGACCTTTCTCATGCCGATTTGTCTCTTTTCGAGCCAACAGATTTCGGCATGTATTGCGTTGTGTTGATGGACATTGACTTTGGAGAACTTATCCTCCGAGGCACCTGCATGCGCTATCGTGCGGGTACAATATTTACAATGAAGCCAGGAGAAGTTGTCTCAATGCATCTTGACCCAAATGTACATCCTCGTGGTTTTATGTTGGCTTTCCGTCCCGAATTGATTCAAAACACAGGACTTGGTCGCGACTTCTATATGTTTAATTTCTTTGATTATGAAGTGTTTGAGGCACTTGAGTTGCATGAAACAGAGAGAAGGGTGATGCTCAACTGCTTTGCAAACATAAATGCAGAGCTTCATGCACCAGACGATGAGCTTACGGGGCACATGTTGCGACTTGGCATTGGCCACATGCTCAGTTATTGCCGTCGCTATTATGATCGCCAGTTCGACACTCGCACACTCAAGAATTCTGACCTCGTGAAGAAACTCAATGCTCTTCTTGATAATTGCCTTTCCAATCCAGAACTCACACACAAGATTGGCCAGCCAACAGTGGCTTGGTGTGCCAGCCAGTTCCATCTCACGCCCAACTACTTTGGCGACATGGTGAAACGCGAGCTGCACACAACTGCTCAAGAATTCATCCAAAACAAGATTGTGGAGCGAGCAAAATCCCTTATTGCAGACCCAAACAACTCCATCAATGATGTGGCGGAACAACTCGGTTTTGCCTATCCAAACCACTTCACCCGTTTCTTCAGAACAAAAACCAATATGTCTCCAACCGAGTTCCGCAAAACTCTTAAGGATTTGTAAAAAGTGGTGGGGAAGTTGAGGGTTGTTGAATGAGTTGAGGGAGTTGAAGTT
>JAGHVC010000098.1 GCA_018064505.1 Candidatus Minthosoma caballi
TATTTACAAACACAAAATGTGTTTTTTTCGTAACTTTGCATCGTTTTGTAAATTAGGAATATTATATCAAACATAAAAATAAATAGATCAGTGAAAATCAAAGGCAAAAAAATTCTTTTAGGATTAGGAGTGTTGCTTTCGTCGTTGATGAGTGCAAATGCTCAAAACCAGAATGGTGCCGCTGTTGGTTCGATGGATCTCACATTGCAGAAGGCAATAGAGATTGCATTGGCTGAGAATCCAACAATCAAGGTGGCAGACAAGGATGTACAGCTGAAACAGATTGCAGACAAAGAGGCTTGGCAGGCTTTGCTGCCTACATTAGATGCCTCATTCACACTGTCCAACTCAATCAAGGTGGCAGAGATTGTGACTGGAATGGGTAAGTTCAAGATGGGTGTGGATGGTGCCACCACTGCTATGGGCGGCGTGACCCTCAATCTTCCATTGTTCGCTCCTGCCATCTATCAGAACATGAAGCTGACAAAGGAGGACATCCAGCTGGCTCAGGAGAAGGCTCGCGGCAGCCGTCTCGACCTTATCAATCAGGTGACAAAGGCTTACTATAGCGCCTTGTTATCAAGCGACAGCTATGAGGTGATGAAGAAGAGCTATGGCGTGGCTCAGGAGAACTTCAAGGTTGTGAACATGAAATATGAAGTGGGCAGAGTGAGTGAGTATGACAAGATTTCTGCTGAGGTGCAGGTGCGCTCAATGAACTCAGCAATGGTGAGCGCTGAGACTGGCAAGAAGCTGGCTATGCTGCAGCTCAAGGTGCTGATGGGTGTGACTGCTGATGTGGATATCAATATCGCAGACTCATTGAAGGCATACGAGAAAGAACTGACTCTGGCTAATGCTGAGTCGGCAATTGCTGAGCTTGACAACAACTCGTCAATTCGTCAGCTCGACTATAATATGACATTGCTTGAACGCTCTCGCAAGCTGCTTCGTACAAATTTCATGCCTACTATGGCTGTACAGCTCCAGGGACAGTACCAGAGCTATGGTAACATGAACTGGAATGTGTTTGGCTATCAGTATTCGCCAAGCGCCACTTTGGCTTTGGCTGTGCAGGTTCCAATCTTCCATGCTGACAACTGGACTAAGCTTAAGAAAAATAGAATTCAGATTTCACAGCTTGAGGACACAAGACTGAACACTCGCCGTCAACTGGCTATGGCAGCAGAGAGCTATAAGCAGAACATGGCAAGCAACATTGCTCAGGTACAGTCGAATGCAGAGGCAGTGAAGCAGGCTGACAAGGCTGTGACAATCAGCAGCAAGCGCTATGAGGTGGGCCGCGGCACAGTGCTCGAACTGAACCAGAGCGAGACAGCTCTCACTCAGGCTGAGCTCACTTATGTGCAGTCTATCTATGACTTCCTCAAGAATAGAGCTGACTTGGATTACACACTCGGCCGCGAGACTTATTTGAAGTAACACTTTTAGAAGAAAAACTACATTAAATATGAAATCAAAATTTTTAGCAATTGCTTTTGCAGCCTTGGCTCTCGCTGCTTGCGACAAGAAGGATGCAGATAAGAAGGATGCTGCACAGGCTGATGCAAAAGTGCAGGTAAAGGTTGCTCAGGTTTTAAGTCAGGACATTCCGCAGACAGAGACTTACACAGCAACTGTAGAAAGCGATGTGAAGAACAACATTGCACCAAACACTCCAGCTCGTATTGAGAAAATCTTTGTAGAGGTTGGAGATCAGGTGCGCAAGGGACAGGTAGTTGCCACTCTCGACCCAAGCAGCGTGAATCAGACTAAGCTTCAGGTAGAGAACCAGAAGATGGTGCTGGCTAATGCTCAGACTGAGTTCAACCGCATAGCAGAACTCTACAAGGTGGGCGGCGCAAGCAAGGCTGAGTATGACAACATGCAGGTGCAGCTCAACAGCGCTAAGACTCAGCTCGACATGCTCAACACTCAGCATCGTCAGCAGACAACCAACACTCAGCTTGTGTCTCCTATCAGCGGCGTAGTGACTGCTCGCAACTATGATAATGGTGATATGTATGGCGGTCAGCCAGTTTTGACCATTGAGCAGCTCAATCCTGTGAAGCTTTTGGCTAATGTGTCAGAGGTGTACTACAAGCAGGTGAGCAAGGGCATGGATGTGGATGTGCAGCTTGATGCTTATACTGGTGAGACTTTCGCTGGTAAGGTGTCAATCGTTTATCCAACAATTGACCAGGCTACTCATACTTTCCCTGTTGAGGTGACTATCAACAATTCAGAACAGAAGGTGCGTCCAGGCATGTTTGCTCGTGCAACTATCAACTTCGGTTCTCAGAACCATGTTGTAATTCCTGACGAGGCTCTCGTGAAGCAGATTGGTGCAGGTGACCGCTATGTGTATGTTTACAAAGACGGTAAGGTTAGCTACAACAAGGTTGAACTTGGCAAGCACCTTGGCTCGAACTACGAGATTTTAAGCGGTGTTAAGCCTGGCGATCAGGTGGTTGTGGCTGGTCAGGCTCGCTTGACAAATGGAAAGGAAGTTGAAGTAATTAAATAAACTCACATATATTTATGAGTCTATACGAAGGAGCGGTCAAAAGACCAATCATGACAAGCCTCTGTTTTATGGCGGTCATTATCTTTGGTGTTTTCTCCCTGATAAAGTTGCCTATTGACTTGTATCCAGATATTGATACAAACACAATCATGGTAATGACTTACTACACGGGAGCAAGTGCCAATGATATCGAAAATAATGTTACTCGTCCTCTTGAGAATACGCTCAACTCGGTGGAGCACCTCAAGCATGTGACGAGCCAGTCGCGTGAGAACATTAGTGTTATTACTCTTCAGTTTGAGTATGGCTATGATATTGATGCCCTCACGAATGATGTGCGAGACAAACTGGACATGGTGAGCAATGCGCTTCCTGACGAAGCGCAGACTCCAATCCTGTTCAAGTTCTCAACTGATATGATTCCTATCCTCATGCTTTCTGTGCAGGCTGAGGAATCGCAAAAAGCGCTTTATAAGATTTTGGACGACGGCGTTGCTAACCCTCTTGCCCGTATTGATGGTGTGGGTACTGTTAGTATTGCAGGTGCTCCTGAGCGCGAAATCAACATTTACATGGATCCTCAGCGCATGGAGGCTTACGGTATCTCTCCTGCTCAGGTGAGTGCTGCCATCAGTGCTGAGAACCGCAACATCACTAATGGTACTGTCGATGTGGGTAACCAGACTTTCACTGTCCGCGTGGAGGGTGAGTTTAAGGATCCACAGGAGATGAACAATGTGATTGTTGGCTATAGAAATGGGGCAAATGTGCTGCTGAAGGATGTGGCTCGCATCGTCGATGACCTTGAGGAGCGTTCGCAGCGCACATTCACAAATGGCAAGCAGGGTGCGATGATTATTGTGCAGAAGCAGTCAGGCGCAAACTCTGTGGCAATTTCCAACAAGGTGATGGAGGCTCTGCCATCTTTGCAGAAGAACCTTCCGCCTGATGTGAAGCTTGGCATCATTGTCAACACATCTGACAACATCATGAACACTATCGGCTCTCTTGGCGAGACAATCATGTATGCCATGATTTTCGTTGCCCTCATCGTGTTCATCTTCCTGGGACGCTGGCGCGCTACAATGATTATTGTTATCACCATCCCTATGTCGCTCATTGCATCGTTCATTTATCTGTATGCAACTGGTGGCTCTCTCAACATGATTTCGTTGTCTTGTCTCTCTATCGCAATTGGTAATGTGGTGGATGACGCGATTGTGGTGCTGGAGAATGTGACGACGCACATCGAGCGTGGCTCAGACCCTAAGCAGGCTGCTATTCATGCTACGAATGAGGTTGCGATTTCCGTAATTGCTTCTACGCTCACAATGATTGCTGTGTTCTTCCCATTAACAATGGTGACAGGTATGGCAGGTGTGCTCTTCAAGCAGCTCGGATGGATGATGTGTATCATCATGACAATCTCTACAACTTCGGCTCTTTCTTTCACGCCAATGCTCTGTTCGCAGATGCTCCGCTTGCAGAAGAAGCAGTCTAAGTTCATCAAGGTATTCTATACTCCTATATCTCGTACTCTTGACAAACTTGACGATTGGTATGAGAAGCGCATCAATTGGGCTGTTCGCCATCGTGCAGCAGTAATCTGGGGATGTGTAGGCTTGTTTGTAGGCTCAATTATTATCACGGCTTTGGTGGGAATAAAGTCTGAATTCTTCCCTTCAAACGACTCTGGCCGTGTGGGCATTACACTCCAGTTGCCAATTGGTACTCGCGTGGAGAAGGCAGAGGAACTTGCTAAGGGACTTGTTGCAAAATGGCAGGAGCGCTATGGCAAGGACATGAAGACTTGTAACTTCACTGTAGGTCAGGCTGGTGACAATAATACATTTGCATCCCTCTCAGACAATGGTTCGCACATCATATCATTCAACATCATGATGGTGCCATCTAACGAGCGTGATAAGGGTTTGGCTGCTATCTGTGATGAGATGCGTGCCGACCTCAAGCAGATTCCTGAACTTGCTAAATATATCGTAAACCTTGGCGGTAACCAGGGCGCTTCTATGGGTGGCCAGAGTACTGCAACATTCGAGATTTATGGATATGACCTTGACGACACTCGTCATGTGGCAGATAATCTTGCAGCAAGTCTTCGTGAGAGCGACATGGTTACTCAGGTGACAATTTCTCGTTCCGACTATCAGCCAGAAATTGTTGTTGACTTCGATCGTGAGAAGTTGGCACAGCAAGGCTTAGGATTGACAACAGCTGCAACCGCAGTTCGTAATATCATCACTGGCTCGCAAATGAGTTACTTCCGCGAGGATGGTGAAGAATATGACATTAAGGTGCGCTATGAACCTACTGCGCGTATCAGCGTGGATGATATTGAGAACATGATGATTCCTAATGGTGCTGGACAAAATATCCGAATCCGTGACATAGGTAAGGTGTATGAGAGCGCTATTCCTCCAACAATCGAGCGTAAGGACCGTCAGCGTTATGTGACTGTCAATGCCGTTCTTGCCGATGGTAATGCTCTTTCTGATGGTGTTGAACTCGGCAAAAGCATTTATGAGTCTGACGACTTCGAGATTCCTAATGGCGTGACTGTTCAGGTAGCAGGTTCGTATGAGGACCAGCAGGATTCTAACCGCGACCTCGGCACACTCGGCATCCTCATCATTATTCTCGTGTTCATCGTTATGGCAGCTCAGTTCGAGTCACTCACATACCCATTCATTATCATTCTCTCTGTGCCATTCGCATTCTCAGGCATCTTGCTTGCTCTTGTGAGCACAGGCACAAACCTGAATATCATGTCAATGCTCGGTGGTATCATGCTTATTGGTATCGTAGTGAAGAATGGTATCGTGCTTATCGACTACACTCAGCTGCTTCGTGAGCGTGGCATCGGTCTTATTCGTGCAGCATCTATGGCTGCTCGAAGCCGTCTCCGCCCAATCCTCATGACTACTCTCACCACAATTCTCGGTATGGTACCTATGGCAGTGAGCCATGGTGTAGGTGCAGAGATGTGGCGTCCGCTTGGTATAAGTATCATTGGTGGCTTGACTGTGGGCACAATCCTCACACTCATCTACACTCCATCTATGTTCTGTATCTTCGGCTCGATAGGAATCAAGCGCCAGCGCAAGGTTCTCAAGGAGAAGCGTGAGCTCGATGCATACTGGAAGGAGCACAAGGCTGAGGAGCAGTTTAAGTAAATAGAAGCCCCCTAATCCCCGAAGGGGGCAGCCATGCGAATTGTTTCTCACACATGAGGCATGACTCCTTCTGGGGTTAGGGATATTATAAATAAAGATAGAAGGTCATTCTCTCCCCACAATCCGAATGGCCGCCCCCTTCTTCGGGGGTCGGGGGGGCTTATATGAAATCAGTATTTATTACATACGACCAGGCTCATCATGAGAATGTGATTGAGGCCTTGAACGACTCAAATGTGCGCGGTTACACTCTCTTTGCGGGTGTTGGTGGCAGAGGAACTAAGACAGGTGACCCACATCTTGGTTCTCACGCTTGGCCTTCAATGAATAGTGCCATCATCGCAATCGTTGAGGATACGCAGGTTTCACCTCTTCTTGCTCGTTTGAAGAAGCTTGATGATGACAACCCTATGCTTGGCCTTCGTGCCTTCGTGTGGGCTATTGAGCAAAGTATCTAACAGCAGTTTATATAACACTTAAAAATATAGTATATATGGATAACTTTTTTCTTAACAACACTTATGTCATAGACGAGAAAGTACAAGTGCTCAAACTGTCAAATACCTACAAGGTGTATGACGCAGAAGGAAATGAGATTGGAGCTATAAAGGAGAACCTTCCTGGCTCACGAGCATTACTTTCACTGTTTGTGAGCAAGAAAAACCTTCCTTTCACTTTGGAGGTTTATAATGCACAAGAGAAAATTGTTGCAACCCTTGAGCGTGGTTTCACATTCTTCATGTCAAGCGTTCAAATCCTCGATGAGTCTAAGTCACAGATTGGCACTATCAAGCAGAAATTCGGTTTGAAGCCAAAATTCATCCTCGAGGACATGAACAAAAATCAGATAGCTACTATTCAGGGTGATTGGACAGCTTGGAACTTCACTATCACTGATGCAAGTGGAAAGGAGATTGGCAACATCTCAAAGAAGTTCAATGGATTGGCTAAGGAGTTCTTCACTGATGCTGATAAGTATGCTGTGAATATTGATCCTTCAGTGACTGATCCTATACAACGCATGGCTATCGCATCAACTGCTTCTGCAATAGACATGATATTGAAAGAGAACAGCTAAGCAAGTGATTGCTCCAAAACATAATAGCAAATAAAGAATCGGGCGGGCCAAAATGTGATTGTGGCGCCCGGGTGTTTTATGAATA